>CAZLRR010000024.1:0-12496 GCA_964562045.1 uncultured Methanosarcinales archaeon | reverse complement strand
TTGATGAGATGGATAAAATGAGTGATGATGATACCTCTGCAATGCATGAAGCGCTTGAGCAACAGACAATAAGTATTGCAAAAGCAAATATTCGTGCAACACTTAGATGTGCTACAACTGTTCTTGGTGCAGCAAATCCAAAGTTTGGAAGATTTGACCCATATGGAGACATAGGAAAACAAATTAACTTCCCGCCTGCACTTATTTCAAGATTCGACCTAATTTTTGTTTTAAGAGATACCCCAGATAAAAAGAAAGATGATTTAATTGCAAGCCATATTCTTCAAACACATAAAGACATTGAAAAATCAACTGCTGAAATCTCCTCAGATTTTATGAAAAAGTATTTGGCATTTTCTAGAAGAGTTCAACCGGTTTTAACTCAAGAAGCTATTGAAAAGATTAAAGATTTTTATGTATCAATTAGAAATGCTTCAGCAGGAGATGAGGAGACAGGAGTGAAATCAGTCCCAATTACTGCTCGGCAGCTTGAAGCAATTGTTAGAATGGCTGAGGCTTATGCTAAAATGAAGTTAGACAAACAAGTTAAAATTGAATATGCAGATAAAGCTATTGAAATGTTAATGTATTGTCTAGAAGTAATCGGCCTTGACCCAAAAACAGGACAACTTGATATTGATAAATTAACTACGGGAGTTACAGCATCCACTAGAAACCAGTATAAAATAATTCAGATGATTATTGACAGACTTGAAACAGAAAAACCTGAAATTAAATATGACGATATCTGCGCAGAGGCAGAAAAACAAAACTTAAATAGAACTGAAGTTCAAAAAGTCTTAGAAAAATTAAAACAAGAAGGAATAATTTTTGAGCCTAGAAAAAACATCTTTAAGAAATTAGGATGATAAAGACCACCTTTCATTCATCTCTTTTTCAAATTCTCGATTTATTTCTCTAATATATTCACTAAAATATTGATTATTTACGTCTTCATTAACCAAGATTTCAAAATTTTCTGGAAATTCAATTGCAAAATAATATTTTCTTTGCAAATCAATAGTTTCACCTAAAAATTCTTTTATGGGCATATGACCAAAAGAGAGATTATTATCAGAGCCATTAAATTCATAATACAATTTCAAACATTTATTCAATAACGATAAATTTCTTCCAATTCTTTTCAAAATTTCTGATTCAGAAATTAGAAAATCACTTGAATTAAAATATAAAGCCAAACCATCCTCGGCCCTCTCAAAATTATACTCACAAACCCCTTCAAGTAAAGAATTATATCTTTGCCTTAAGCCTCTATGAATCGAACCAGAACACACAATAATTGCAGCAACTTTTTTAAAATCAACTAATGTGAAATCATCCCAAGATTTATTTTCCACCATTTCATTTAATCTTTTTTCCAAACCCATCTTATTCTCATTTTTATAGGAAAAAGACACCAATATTTAAATTTTAGTACAGAAATAGAAATCTTTATAAATTCAATCACGTTTATTTTTTATATTAAACTATGAGCCCATGGTCTAGTGGTTATGACGTTGCCCTTACAAGGCGAAGGTCGCCGGTTCAACTCCGGCTGGGCTCACTTCAGGGAGCCTCTTTTAGAGGCAGACCTTATTTAATTCTGGCATAGAACCAACGCATAAAATTACCATGAACATAAGATATGAATTTAAAATGGTAGTTTGCGCAGTAATATATAATGAAAATGAAGAGTTTTTACTCGCACAAAGAAGTTTAAAAGAAGATGTTTTGCCCGGATTTTGGGGAATTCCAGGAGGTAAAGCAGAAACTCTAGAAAATTTCACACAAAATTTTATCGAAACTGAAATTCAAAGAGAAGTTAAAGAAGAAGTAGGAATTACAATAAAAAATATGAAATATCTAGAAAATCATTTCAACCCTAAAGATAATTGTATACATATAAGTTTTACAGCAAAAATCAAAGAAGGAAAACCTACCCCTTTAGAAGATACAGATGAAGTTAATTGGTTTTCAATTGAAAAAGCAAAAGAGCTAAAATTAACTCCCATGACTCTAAAAAGATTAGAATTAGCTAAAAATTTTATTTAGTTAATTTCTTAAAAGTATTTTTCAAATCTTTAGCCTGTATTGTCAAAAATGAAATTATGAAATCATTTAACAAATTAAGATTAATTCTTCTCTCGTAAATTCCTCTACTATCAATTGCAGCAACAATAAAGTTATTAATATTCAAATCCAAACTTATCTCTTCTTTTTTAACCCCCCAATTAACATTAATTACAAAAACTGCAAGTTCTTCTTCATAATACCAAGTTGAAATTTCTTCTTCATCATCATTTAATACCTTCAAACTCACAAAATCTCTAAATTCTGCAGGCAAAAGTTCTTTAATAAAAGTTTCAAGATTAAACTCACCTTTATTTTTTAAGAATTCAACAACTTTTCTCTCTCTATTCAAGTAAAAAAACTCAGTATAGATTTCACTCTTTACAAGTCCATTGCTTGCATCTTTCAATCTCTTTAAAATACTGGAAGTTTTTTTGTCTTTTTCCATATAGTTTATATTATTTCAATATTTAAAAGGTTTTTGTAAAGGTGTGAAATTATTTTTTCTTTTTATCAGAAACTTTCTCTTCTTTTTTAGTTTCTTCAACTTTTGGTTTCATAGTTGGGAAATAAATTATATCTCTAATTGAATCCTGATTTAGCAAAATCATAACTAATCTATCAATACCGATCCCCAAACCTCCGGCAGGAGGCATACCAAGTTCTAAAGCTTCTAGAAATTCCTCGTCAATTGTTCCCCAAGTCTCTTCATTTCCTTTTTCTGCATGTTTTACTTGTTCTTCAAATAATTCTCTTTGCAAAAGCGCATCATTAAGTTCTGAATAAGCATTACAAATTTCCATGCCTCCTACAAAACTCTCAAATCTCTCAATTAAAGAACCATCTTTTCTATGTTTTTTACATAAAACTGTAGATTCTTTTGGATAATCAATAAAATGAGTTGGTTGAGTTGCAGTTGGTTCACCATATTCTTCAAATAACAAAAGAATTGCTTCTCCTCTTGTTTTATGATACATTTCTCCACCAATCTTTTTAACTTCAGTAAATAATTCCTTATCAGACATTTTGTCTAACTTCCAACCTGTTGCTTTTTCAAGAGCTTTTTTAACTGGGACTCTTTTCCATGGCGCTTTAACATCAATTTTCTTACCTCGGAACTCAAGTTTTGTAGTACCAACAACTTCAAGTGCTACAAATTCAACAAGTCTTTCAGTCAAACTCATCATATGTTCATAATCAACATAAGCTTTATATGCTTCCATCATAGTAAATTCTGGATTATGAGTTCTATCAATACTCTCATTTCTAAAATTCTTATTTATTTCAAAAACTGCCTCCATTCCACCACATAAAACTCTCTTTAAAGATTGCTCAGGACTAACTCTTAGAAATAAATCCAAATCAAGTTCATTATGATGAGTTGTAAAAGGTTTTGCCGCAGCACCACCATAATTAGTTTGGGTAATTGGAGTTTCTATTTCTAGAAATCCTTCTTTAATCATAAATTCTCGAATTTTTTGAGTAATTAAAAACCTCTTTTTTAAAATAGATTTAGAATCAGGATTCATAACCATATCCAAAGACCTATTTCGATATTTTATTTCTATGTCCTTAACACCATGATATTTATCTCCAAGTTCAACAAAACATTTAGTTAAAAGATTAAAGTCCTCAACCAAAATTGAAAGTTCTCCCTTTTTTGTCTTGAAAATTTTTCCATAAACTCCAATAATGTCTCCAATATCAAAATATTTCAAAAGTTTATATTTGTCTCCCAGTTGTTTTTTCATAAATGCAATTTGAAATTTAGAATCTTCGTCTTGAATTGTTGCAAAAGCAAGACCACCCATATCTCGCAGTAACATAATACGTCCTGCTACATGATAGAAATCTTCTGTTTGTTCATGATCTTTTAATTTAGAATCATATTTGTTTTTTAGAGAAGATAAACTTGTATCAATTGGAAAAGAGTAAGGATAAGGTTCCATACCTGCTTCTTTTAAAGCCTCTAAATTTCTCAATCTGTCTTGTTTTAACTGGGATAATTTACTCATTATAATAAATGTAAGAATAATTGTTTTATAAATATTATTGATTATAAAAGATTGTCAATTTCAGAGATTTTCCGAACAATTTCTCCGCCATTAACCCTAATAAAATATTCAACTTGCAAGTTTACAGTTGAACCCTCATTATCTGCTGAGAGTCTAAAATCTCCCCTATAACCGATTACTTTCTTGCCTAGAGCTGCAGCATAACCAATCTCAGAGGCAGTTCCGGAATCTACATCAGTTCCATCTAAAACCGCAAAAACTAAATCACATTCTTTTATTGCTTCTGCATTATTTTTTCCAATTATAAGATTTGTTTTTTTCCACTCATCTCTTTTTTCTTGTCCGTAAGGCAAGTTCTTTGCTTTATCAATTAAATCCTCATCAGTCAATTTCCAAGGATCTAAGATTTCATAACCTTTTTTCTCTATGATTGGAATTATTTTTGAATACATAAATTCTCTCCCAACTTCAGAAAACCCAAGAGGCCCTGCTAAATAAATTTTCTTCATAATAAAGTCAAAACAATATATTTTATAAAATTATCCCAAAGATGTTATTAAAATCTTATAACATGGTGTTTTAAACATCTACACTCATAACCTTCTTTTTTATCACCAATTAAAACTAAAGGTGAATCTCTTTTTGCAGGTTCTCCATCAATTAATCTCTGACTTCGAGTTGCAGGAAGACAACACCCAGGAATTTGACAAATACCTGTTAGTTTATGAACTTCATCAGCAATTGCAAGTATTTTTCCCATTGCCCCAAAAACATCTCCTTTAAAGTCCAAATCAAGACCTGCCACTAAAACATTTTTTCCTCTGAGTTGAAGCATTTGTATTACTTCGACAATCTCTTTTGAAAAAAATTGAGCTTCATCAATCACAACTAAATGATGTTTATCAGTTACTTTATTTAAAATTTTTTCGGGATCTTTTTCATCTATAAACTCACAATTAAAACACAAATTACCAAATCTAGTGCAAATTTGTTTACCATTTCTTTTATCAACTTCAGGTTTAAAAATTATAAAATCATACCCTTGCATAAAACTCAACTTATCAATTCTATGAACTAACTCTCTTGATTTCCCCGAATTCATAGGACCACAATAAACTTCTAAAATTCCTGGTTTTATAGTTGGATTGAATTGCATTTTTCTTTTGCGAATTTGTGAATAGAAGAAGAATTTCCAATCCATCCACTCTAAATTTGATTCGGCAAACGCCTTTATAATTATTATTCACTCACTCAGATTCACAAACCCGCAACTATAAGTAAGGGGGTTGAGTATATGTATTTGAGAGGTTACTTTTGTTGCCACAAACTAAAGACTTAAAGTAATTTTGAAACTAAACCATAAACTTCTTCATGGATTTCATCTGGAGTTCTATTACCATCAACAACTGCAATTCTATCAGGAAAAACACTAGCTTCTGCCAAATATCCTTGTCTAACTCCCTCATGAAAATCTATGTTCATATCTTGAAACCTATCTCCATTCAAACCATCTCTTTGAGCCATTCTTGCTAAACCAACTTCTACAGGAACATCCAAATAAAATGTTTTTGCAATATGACAACTCCCAATAGCTCTTTCATTCATTTCTCTGATAAAAGCAACCAAGTCAGGATTTTGAGCATGACCTTGGTAAACTGTTGACGAGTCAATAGATCTATCTAGGATTACAATTTTTCCAACTTCAAGTTCCGGCCTAATAACTTTATCATAAATCTCACTTCTTGAAAGCATAAAACCACAAACTTGTGAAAATGGAGTTATATCTTGATTTGAAATATAATCGTGAACATTTTGAAATTGTGCAAGATGATCCTTATCAACTTTATTTTTAACAATAATTCTTGCAATATCACCAATAGGAGTTGAACCTGGTTCATACAAATCCAAATCTGAAACATTATAACCCTCACAGATTAATCTATTTCTCAAAAGCTTTATTTGGGTTCCTTTACCTGCCCCTTCTCCGCCTTCAAATGTGATTAATTTTCCATCCATTTTTTATTAGATTGCCATTTTAGGTTTTATACCACCAATAACCAATTCAGGAACATCTTTTTTTCCTTTGTATCCTGAAACAACAATGTTTTCCAAATCAATATTATCAATAGTTGGATTACCTTCAACCCTAACAGTTGCAGAATAGTTTGAGGCATTTCTAGTTAATTGCTCTAAAACATATGGAACATGATCCAAACCTTTTTGTCCTGGAACTTCTTCGGGTGCACGATTTAAGATATCATCTCGAATTTGAGCATATTGAGAAGGAGTATTTGCATCAGCAACATCTCTTTTAAGTTGAGAAAGATTATCTCTGTAAAAGTCCGCCCTATCTCCTACACCACAATAAATGTGAGCATCAGCTAAAACATGTGTAAAGACACCAGGCTCATAGCCAACAATAGAACTAATTACTGCATTTTTCAAAGCTTCATGAGTAATATTAAATGGAACACCCAATAAAGAATCACAAGACCTTTGTAAAAGCATATGGTCTAAACACATTCTTCCTGATTGTTCATCTCTTCTTGGATAAAATTGATAAGTCATTGGACAAGGCGGAAGAGATAATTTTCTATCTGCAATCTCTGTTGGATGCCAAGCTGTAACTAAATGATATCTAGAAAAAGGATTTTCAACTAAACTACCTACAACTCTATTTAATTGGTCGATTTTGCCGTCCCAATCCCTCCATTGTTTTCCATAAACTCTCCCCAAAGTCCTATGTTCTGGAGAAATTTTATCTTCCTTGACCAACCCAATGTATTTAGCCATTGCTTCATCATATTCGGGAGTATCTTTTTTTAAACCTGCAAACTCTGGCATAACTTCTCCTAATCTATCTTTGTTAAAATCAAAACCATTACCATTCCAAATATTACACCCCCTATCTAAATAAAACTTCAAATCTATTTCACCCCTCATAAAAGCAACTACTTCTGTCATCAAAGTTCTCTTTAATGCAATATGTTTTGTTGTAACCATAGGCAATTGACCACCAGACAAATCAAATTCCATAGTTTTTGCAAAAGTACCAATTGTTGAAGCACTTGTTCTTGCAGCAGGCCTAAAATTAGTCCTATCACCACTTAATACTTCTTTTAAATATTCAAAGTATTGTAAATCAACATCATTTAAATCATGTTTTTCAAATACAGCCATTTTAATTAAGCCACAATAAATTCATATTTAAATCTTTCGTGTTTCGTAACTGGACAATTACGAATTCGAAAAAATATTTAATTCCAAACTTTTAAAAATATCAAAAAACAATACAACACAAGATGTATGAGCGTAAAGGAATTATTTTGGAACCTGAAGGTAAAATAGGAGCAATATTTAACCCGGGAGCAACAGAATATGATGGAGAAATAATTCTTCTACCAAGAATTGTTGAGAAAGGTTATACAAAACTGCAAGGAAATGCCTTCACCGAATATATCTCCCACATAGGGATTGCAAAAAGCACAGACGGGATTAATTTTAAACTTAATAAAGAGTATTTTATAAAAGCTTCAACAAAAGATTTAGATGATTATGGAGCAGAAGATGCAAGAGTTACAAAACTGGGAACAGAATATCTGATAACATATACTGCAATTGATGAACCTCTACCACAAACAGACCATATAAGAATTGGACTTGCAACAACAAAAGATTTTAAAGAGGTTAAAAAAAGAGGAATTTTCGGACCGAATTTTAGAACTAAAGCAGGAATTATTTTTCCTGAAGTTTTTGATGATAACCAAATTTTTTTTCTATTTAAAAACGAAAGCGGAATTGAACATATGAATTATGCATATATGGACAAATCAATGCTCCACGACAAAAAGAAAAGAGATGAATTCTGGTTATATTATAAACAGGAGGAAAATATTTTTTTAACAAAACAAGATAACGAATGGGAAGACCACGGAGTAGAACCAGGCCCACAAC
Organism: uncultured Methanosarcinales archaeon; assembly: GCA_964562045.1. GTDB lineage: Archaea > Nanobdellota > Nanobdellia > Woesearchaeales > UBA583 > UBA583. Next base: position 4,457 of record CAZLRR010000024.1, on the reverse strand, counting down.
CAATAAAAACTGAACATGGATGGCTTTTGTTATATTCTGCAATCTCAAAAAAACCTGCATGGTCAGTAGGTGCTATGCTTCTTGATTTAAAACAACCACATAAAATCTTAGCGAAAACAAAAAAACCAATTATAATCCCAAAAGAAGGATATGAAGAAAGAGGAGGGGATGTTGATGACGTAATCTTTCCTGAAGGCGTTATTGACAAGTTCGGAAAATTGTTTTTATATTATGGTGCTTCAGATAAATATTGCTGTCTTGCAACAATTGATAAAGAATTTTTAATCGAGAAATTATTAAAGTATAACGAAAATTAATTCTCGCCAATTAAATCATCCAAATAAAGCAGACCTTCGTGAGAACCTTTAACTCCAATCAAAGCAGAAGCGTTTTTAGAGGCAAGTTCCATTGATTTCTTAAGTCCTGCCCCTGATGCGAAGAATCTAAAGAATGTGGCAGTGTAGCAGTCTCCCGCGCCTGTTGCATCCACTATTTTCTTAGGCTTTATTGCTTTAACAAAATATTCCTTCTCACCATCATATGCATAAGAACCATTAGAGCCATCAGTAATTACTACATTTTTAACACCAACTTCATGACACTTTCTCAAAGCATCTGAAATATCTGTGTCTTCACCAATTAAATGCTGAGCTTCTTCAAAATTTAAAATCATGACATCACATTGAGAAATCAACTGCCGAATTCTAGGCTCGGCATCCATTAAATGTTTACTTGGAGTATAACAAATTTTAGCTTTTGAATTTTTCGCCCTAATTTCTTTAGCAATAGATAAAATGCTCTGGAAACTCTCTCCTCCAAGAGATGAGAAATAAACATTATCAATTTTGAAACTTTCAAGATTAAAATCAGTAACTTCCAAAAACTCGTTCTGTCCACGATATGTAAAAATTATTCTATCATTATCTGCAGTGTCTAGAATAATTGACTTTGCCCCCGGCCTTTTAGAAACTTTAGTTTTTACAATTTCAACTTTATTCTTTTCCAAAACTGAAGAAACCTCACTATAAGTCTCCTCTGCAAATTTGCTTAGACAATAAGTTTTAACGCCAAGTCTTGCCATACATGCCGAAACATTAACCCCCGCACCACCAACACTTCTCTGAAAATCTTTTTCTAAAACAATTTTCTCGCCCATATGCAAATGAGAAAAATGCTCTTCAACAGTTAATTCAACATCAATTACATTTGAACCAACAACTAAAAAAGTTCCAGGTTCTTGTATCTGTGTTTTCTCTTCTGAGGCCTCAATTTCAGAATCCTTCTGCCCAGTTTTATTCATGAAATCTTCTTTAATTCTGTCAATTTCCTTGGAAATATCTTTAATTGACATTGCTTCCTTTTCAACTTGTTTTTGTTCATCTTGAGTTTCTTCTTTTTTATCCTCTTCTCTGCTCATAACTTCAGGATAATCTGTTTGTTTGTTCTCCTCAATCTTCTCTTCTGGCTTTGAAACTTCATCTACTTTATGCTCCTCAAGTTTCGCTTTATCAACATCTTCTTCAATTTTCTTTTCTGCAACCTCCTCAGTTAAAATATCGTGAGGCTTTACATGTGATTCTTTGGGTGGTTCTGGTAAATCCTGTTCAAGTTCTTTTTTTTCTTCCTCGGGATTCTTCTCGCTACCTAATTCTTTTTCAGGTTCAACTTCTTTATCTTTTGTGTCTTCAAGAAGTTCATCTTCAACCCTATGAACATCCGGAACTTCTGCCTCTTTTTTTTCATCCTCGGCATTATCAACCCTTACTTCTTCTTGATGATCTTTTGGGACCATTTCTTCATCTTTTTTATTTTCTGGTTTTAGCAAATCTTCTTCCTCAAAAAATGTATCAAAAGCATCACTTTCAACAGGGATTTCTTCAGAGAGTTCATCTGCATCAGGGCCATGCATTTCTTTTTTAACTTCTTGAGGATTAGCACCATGTTTCAACTCAGATTTATAATCTTTTAACTCAGCTTCTGCACGTTTTACAAATTGTTGTTGCTTTTCATATTCAACATCAGGATTTTTTTCTTCTGCATCATTAGCCCCACTCGACATTGAAACCTGAGTTTGAGATGTATTTGCATTCATGGTGTAAGAATTATCAGGTTCGGATTTCGGTTCTTCTTTTCCGGCATTAGGATTATATTTAAAATAACTTTGTTCTAAACTCTTAACGCCTGGAAGTTCTTCCCCTGCCAAAAATTTAATTAAAGCACCTCCTGCAAGACTTACATAAGAGAAATCTTTAATATCAACATATTTTTGAGCAGCTGTTACGCTATGACCTCCACCCATAAATGTAAAAGCTCCACTTGAAGTTATCATATGTAAAAGTCCTTGGGTTCCAATATCGAAATTTTCTTCCTCAAAATTTCCGCAAGGTCCCTTAAAATAAATTGAACCAGCACCCTGAAGCTGAGTTGCAAAACTTCTCAAAGTCTGAGAACCAATATCTTGAACCATATAATTTTCAACAATTTCATGTTTTTCATTAAGTTCAGAAATTGGAATCTCAATTCTCTCTGAACCATCAAAAATTGCAACATCTTCTGGAATAAAAACCTTATCTGAAAACTTTTCTAAAAGAGCACCAACTCGGGGCAAACTTTCAATATAACCTTTCTCTTTTAGGAAACTAACTTTTTTTCCAATAGAAATTCCTTTATACAAAATCGCAAGTTCTCCGATAACTCCCGACAATAATACCTTATCCACTTTTCCCTCGGGCAGAGCTTTTTCAAGCAAATCAAGCAAATCATCAGGTTTTGCACCACCAAAACAATAAATGTGCGGAGCAGGCGTATCCATTATTTTATTTAAACCTTCAAGTTCTTTTTGCATAACCCTTCCTGCAATAACCGGGATATTTTTAAATCCGACAACAGAAGTCTGAGCTCTATGCGCAACAGAAAAAGCATCAAACACAAACAAATCAAAAAGAGGTTCAAGTTTTAAAATCAAATTCCCTTGCTTTTCAACTTCTTTTTCATCATCAAAAAAACGCAAATTTTCCAAAACCAAAACATCACCAGGCATTATACCTTTAACTGCCATATCAACATTTGAAGAATAAAGTTCATTGATAAAACCTACTCGCTTTCCAATTTGTCCAGAAATTAATTTCGCATGCTCTTGAAGACTAATGCAATCATCTTTACCCTTTCTACCTTGATGCGCTAGAACTATAACTTTTGCTCCTGCTTCTGCAAGTTCCTTTATAGTTTTTGAATGCTCAACTATTCTCTCATTTAATTCAACTTTTCCATTAATAATTGGAGAATTAATATCAACTCGAATTCCGACAGTTTTACCTTGCAAATTGGCATCCTCTAGGGTAAAATACTTATAACTCATAACACTTCAAAAATTCCTTCTAATAAAAATAATATTAATCTTTTTTGAGTAGAGAATAGAGGAAGAGATTAGCTCTAAATTAAGTTTTATAATTTCTTTATCAAAATTCATGATAAATTCAAAAATATTTATTTTAAATAATTAACTACAACAATTTGCTTCAAATTGCATATTATTCAAAGTTTTAAGTAGTTTTTTATCCCAAAAACTACAATTAATAGTTGTTAGTTTCAATTGTCGGCAGAATTATAATAAGGGGTTTGTCGTCGCTGTACTTTGGACAATTAGTCAAAACTTTTAGTTTTGAAATTATATAATAAATTTTTTTCCACCCCCAGAAAAACGATTTGCAAAAGAAAGCTTTATATAGAAAGATTTATATAATATCTCTTAATTATATATATTAAGATGAAAACAAAAATAATTTTGTCAATAGCAATACTAAGTTTGCTAAGTTTGGCTACGCTTGTTTCTGCGCAAGATTGCATCGATAGTGATGATGGAAAACAATTTTACAAAAAAGGAAGTGTTATGTGGAATGGAGAAACACTTGAGGACCATTGTGGCGAGATGCAAATGGCAAATAAAGTTTATGAATATTATTGTGAAGACGATTTCCAAAAAATAGAGACATTTGAATGCCCAAATGGTTGTGAGGATGGATCATGTTTACATGGTATGGACCGATATAACTTAATTAATGTTGATTTAGATTCTCAGTTTCGTCTTAATGAAAAGAATTATGAAACAGAGTCGGTAAGAGATAATGCAATAATTCAAGGGACAAGAATTAATATTAAGTTACTAAACTTTGATAGAGATGAAACCCAAGTCCCTCATAAACCTTATAATGCAAATCTTGAAATTTTAAATAAAGATACAAACGAAAAAAAGAAATTTAATGTTGAAAACGGAGATGTTTTATCAGTTTTTGATCTTATTATTACTATTGGGGATATAGGCGGAGGCGTTGCTGTAGGATATGTAGAAATTATTGCAGAAGAAGAATTGAATTGTATTGAAGATGAGAATGGAATAGATTTCTACAAAAAAGGAAGTGTTATGTGGAATGGAGAAACACTTGAGGACCATTGTGGCG
>CAZLRR010000023.1:0-14113 GCA_964562045.1 uncultured Methanosarcinales archaeon | reverse complement strand
CCATAAACTAAAGGCACTCTTCGACCAATACCAAAAGCTTTCGAAGTAATACGAATGCCTGGCGGTGCCTGACGTCTCTTAAACTCTTGAGCATAAATTCTCCAATGAATTTTATCAACCAACTCACGACTAAACCTATCATAAAGTTCCTCCTTACAAGCACGATTTTCAACTATAGCATTTACTAAAGGAACTAACGTCTCATAAGGCGCCCCCAAACCAACTTCATCAACTTGATCAGGAGCAAGCTCTGCACTCGGAGCCTTATTAATTGAATTCCAAGGAATCACCTCCCCATCACGATTAATATACCTAGCAAGCTCATACACCTTCAACTTATCCAAATCCGACAAAACACTAAGTCCTCCATTCATATCACCATACAAAGTGCAATATCCAAGTGCCATCTCTGTCTTATTCCCAGTTGAGAGAACCATACCACCAAACTTATTCGCTTCAGCCATCAAAATCATACCACGAATTCTCGCCTGCAAATTCTCCTCAGTCACATCAAAACCAAGCCCTTCAAATTCTCCAGCAAGTGCCCCAACAATAGCATCATACGAATCTTTAATAGGAACACAACTAAACTCAATTCCCAAATTCTTAGCTAAAGCCTTAGCATCTAAAACCGAACCCGTTGACGAAAACTTTGACGGCATAGTAATTCCCTTAACATTCTCACGACCCAAAGCCGCAACAGCAAGTGGTGCAACAAGCGCTGAATCAATTCCTCCGCTAAGACCAATAAACACTTTAGAATGTCCAGTTCCCCGAACATAATCTCTAATTCCTGTAACTAAAGCAGTATAAATATCATGCATCTCATCCTCAATAACCTCAACTTCCCCATCACCAACCATAACAAAATCCTCAACAAACTTTTGACCACAAGCAACCAAACGTCCCTCCAAATTATACGCAAGAGAAGTTCCATCAAACACAACCTGTCCATCATAACCATCATAACTTCCAACCAAATTCGCATACAAAAAATTAACTCCCAATTCCCGTGAAATTCTCGAAATCAAATTTTTACGCTTAGTCAATTTCCCAACCTCATATGGTGAAGCGCTCAAATTAACAATAGTTGTAACTCCTTCCCTAACCAAATTAGCTGAAACCTTATCTGCATAATACTCATCCCACATATCCTCACAAATCTGAACACCTATTCTCTCGCCCTTATACTCAACTACATTAACTCCACGACTTCTAGCAAAATATCTCTGCTCAGAAAAAATATCATACTCGGGAAGCAAAGTCTTATCCTGCACTCCAACTAACTCTCCATCTCTCATAATTGCAGCACTGTTATATCTTACATTAGTTCCATCAGGAAAAGTTTGACTCTCATCTAAATCCACAAAACCTGCAACTGCCATAATTCCCTGTGTATGTTTTGCAACTTCTAAAACGCACTCGTAACTTTTTCGTGCATATCCTTTCTCTAAAAAAAGATCCATTGAAGTATATCCGGGAATAACCAACTCTGGAAAAACCACCAAGTCAACTCCCTTTTCTTTAGCTTTTTCTATATATTCTATAACCTTTGCAGTATTCCCTTTGAAATCTCCGGGATTACTTTTCACTTGTGCCATTGCTATTTTTAATGCCATTTTTTATTTGTGTTACTTTTACACTTAATTGTGTCAAACTTACACTATTAAGTCTTGATAAGTATAATATTCTTTCAGTATTTATAAAGTTATCGTTTTAGTGTTAAAAAAACACTATTAACTCTTTTTTATTGCTGGTTTTTGATAATATTATCTATGGTAAAAGTTACATAGGTTTATGGTAGTTTTTTCAAATCTGAAAATTAAAGTTTTAAAATTTTTATATGAACTAAGTGGGTTAATTGAAGAAAAGCTATAGCGTTATTTCATAACTCTAAGTGCTCTTTGATGGTTCAAATAAACTTCAACTAAATCTCCTTGGTTTAAATCATATGTTCTACTAGAATCACAATCAAAACTTAATTTATGCCCATCTCTTTGAGGGCTAATTTTAAATTTAGTGTTAAAATGATATACATTATTTTTTCCTTTCTCAGGAGAAAGTATTAGTCCAAATCCAATTCCCTTATTTTTAAATGCTCTTCCTTTAACTGATTTATAAAATCCCGTACTTCCTTGCGTTGTTGAAAGGATAATTCCATTTCCTCTTGTAAAATTTCTTTTTCTTGAAATCCAATATTCTAAGTGAGAGGTATCTGTAATTTCTGGCCTTCCAATAATAATTTCGTTTAATGCAACATCACATAACTCTTCACCATTAATTTTTGCGGAAAGTCTATCCCATCTCTCAGTTTCTATACTTGCTTCGGAAGTAATCTTTTGAATTATCTGTTCTATTCCACTAGAATCAAATTTAGTTAGGGCACCTTTACTTGATGCTTTTGATTTGATTCCGACAATCACATTTTGTGGGCTAGCATATTTGGTCGCGTGTAAAAAAGTTCCATCTCCCCCTAAAGACACAATATATTTTGCCTGTGAAAATGCCTCAGGATGAAAACCATTATCTTCAATCATTTCATAACCAAGATTTGCACTATCAAGATATTCTAACAATTTATCTTTAGTTTTTTGATGTTCATCATGGTCTTTTTTAATTCTAATTGCTTGCCTTCTTTCATCTTCATTTAGCTCAGACTCTGATTTACTCTCAAGATATTCTTTTTCAGTTTTCAACTCAACAACCAAAATCTCTGCCATATTTCTCAACATAGTCTTCCACAATCTTATTATGGTCAAAAGCAAGACTCATCTCTTTTATACTACTAATCGGTACTATTTTATAACTCTTAGCATCATCTCCGGCCTTTAACTCTCCAACTCCTCTTGCAGCATAAGCAACAGTAATTACTCTGCCTCTAGGATCCCTATCTTTAGAAGAATAACTCCCAACTTCAAAAACATCCTCCAAATCAAGATTAATTTCTTCTCTCATCTCACGCCTTAAAGTCTCAACTAAATCTTCATCTTCTCTATCCAGAAATCCTCCTGGCAATGCATATTTTCCTTTAAAAGGATCATTTTTCCTCTCAATTAAAACAATTCCTCCATCATAATGGATAATACCATCTGCAGTAACAGAAGGTTGAAAATATGGATTCTCTAACTTTTCCAAAATCAACTCTTCCAGCCTCTCTTTAGCTCCGAACTTCTCCAGAACTCTCAATATTTCCTCATTCATTAACTCATTCACTTTTTCATCCCCTCTTGCAATCATCTCACGAACATTTGTTCCTTTAACACTCAATCGAATATCTAACCGAACAAACTTCTTTTCGTGAGCTTTAAAACACACTTCAACATACGGATTTCCTGAAATCACTGCATCAAAAAACGGAAGATTCTCTAAAATATATTTCGTCCATTTAACATTATCTCCAAAATCAGGAATTGGATGAACTTCAACATTCAAATCTTTCAAAGCAACCTCGATCATTTCCTTTCTCTCATAAAAAGAAAAAGGGTTCTTCTCAGTATGTTCTTCTTGAGCAGAACCTACTCCAATAATTACTTTATCAAACCCTCTCTCAAATATTTGCTTTATTCCATCTAAATGTCCATTATGAAATGGTTGAAATCTTCCAATAAACAATGCAGTTTTCATTTTTCTACCTCAAATCTAATTTAACCAACTCTTCAAGTTTTATAACATTAACTCCTTGCTCTCTCCACTTATCCAAAGTAGCAAAATGTCCTGCTGGAGTCACTCCTGCCATTGTATCAGAAATCGCATAAACTTCAATTCCTAACTTTTGCAATCCTTGAACTGCAAAATTTACACATACATCAGTTGCAACTCCGTAAACTATTGCTCTCTCAACGCCCAAATCCCGCAAAACTTTAGCAGCATAAGGATTTCCACCATTTTGAGCAAAAACATCAAAATTATCCTTTCTAAAAACAACCTCTCCTGCATGTTTTCGAACTCTTTCAACTAAATCATCTCCTCTATTATTATACATAAAATCATGCTCAACATATAATGGGTCTTGTTTAGTTGTTACATCGACATTCTCAACACCATAAGTATCTTTAATACAATGCGGTGGAAATGTATTCACAAAATCTGGATTCTCAGCAAACTCCGCAGCATTTTCATCATGCCAATCCATACTTCCCATAATCGGGATTTTTCTTGTATGCAAATACTCTACCAATCCTTTCAAAGCAGTTTCCAAATGCATTGCACCTCTAGGATTTCCTTTTTCATCTAAAACAGCCAGCTTTCCAACATAACCTAGGCAGTTATTTCCATCTTCCATAAAATCTCTTTGGGTATCAACATCCCACGCAATTGTTTTATATCTATTTTCCATTTTATAACCTCCTCTCTAATCTCTGATTAGGTCTTTCATATCTTCCAACCTTTGAAATTGGATTTCCTTCAACTTCAAAAACATCCATAGTTGTAGTTCTTGAAGGAGCTAATTGACCACAACCAAGCCCATCAAACAATTTCGTCTCAAGCATTTGCTCAGCGCGAGTAAATGCCTTCACTTTCTCAGGATTTCCAAACCCACTTGTTAACAATATTCCTACATTTCCAAATCCAGCATTATCCAATCCTTTTCTTAGAGCATAAACTCCTGTAACTGTAACTCCATTTCCAAACCAATATTTCTCATCTTCCTTTAAAACATCGACATCTCTTCCCACCAAATCTTTTAATCCATAAGCATCTCTTAAAGCTCCTTGTGCTAAATTCTCTCCGCAAGTATCAACTCTTACAGCACTCAAACTTGGAACTTCTCTTGCAGTATTTATTGCATCTGTAATTTCACAATTATTATAATCAATTAATGCAATCCTTGGGATTTCTTTATCCATATGTTTATCAAACGCTTTTGTTGCTTCAACTACTGCTCTATTCATACCATATTTATGAGCCATTACATTCTCCAAAACATGAGGGATAGTCCCAACTCCTCTTTGCCCTAAAACCGCACTTCCAACATCAGTAGAAGTTCCTGTAAAACCTCCTCTTATTGCAGCAGCTGCAATTTCAGCATCTTGATTCATATGATAATGCCTAGCTCCCATATACAAAACTGGCCTTCCTTTTGCTGCTTCAACAACGGCTCTTGCTTTATTTTCAACTTCTTGCAAATCAACTTCCTTTCCATCATTTGCCATAGTTAAATTATGAGCAAGTATTCCAAGATAAGTTGTTTCAAGTGTTACATAATCTTGAATTGGTCCTTCAAGTGTCATTAAAACTTCTCCAGGTTCATATGTCATACCATCTTTAAGTCCCATAACTTTAGTCTCAGTAGCATATTTGGAAATTAAATCCAATGCCTCGTCCATTCCTGCAACCACTCCTGGACCTTTTCTTACAAAAACTTGGGCTTTTGCAGTTGGGTTGAGTCCCTCTTTTTCTAGTATTTCCCGAGTTCTCAGGAAGTATTTATCCGTATATTCGTTTACCATTTTTCATTATGTGTGTTTTCTACACTTAATAGTGTTTGAAATACACTAATTCGTGTTGTAAACAATACATGTCTTCGATTATTTATAAAGTTTTCGTTTTCGTGTTAATTTTACACGAAGTGCCGTTCTATTAAAATCTATATTGTATAAACACTCAATTACAATAAAAATTTATAAACGGCTCCGCGTTAAACTGAGGTATGTTAGCAAGATTAATAGGAAAATCAAATATCTATAATTTTAAGATTGAAATCTTTGGTGATATAAAGACTTTCGACTTTCTAAAGGTAAGACATCAGGAACTAGGCGATATTCTCACTCAGGTAATTAACATCACAAGAGATGGAGACAAATTAATTGGAGATTGTAAAGTTGTAGGATACAGAGATTCAGGAGTTTTAAAAAACATCAGGACTCCATTCATACAAGATGCACAAATAGAAATTGCAACTGATGAATTCATCGAAAAAACCGTTGGACTTAACACAAATAAAGATTCATTTTTGGGAGTTTTAGAACATCACCCAGGGCTTAGAATTTCACTTGATTTGAAAAAAGCAATTACTCGGCACATTGCAGTACTTGCAAAATCGGGAGCAGGAAAATCTTATACTGTTGGAGTACTTCTTGAAGAAATTCTAAAAAAGAAAATTCCGATTTTAATTCTTGATCCACATAACGAATATGCAAGTTTGAAATATCCAAATTCTGATACAAAAGATATGAAAAGACTTGAAAAGTTTGGTCTTGCACCAGAAGGATTTTTAGATAAAATTAAAGAATATTCTCCTGACACAAATATAAATCCACAATGTCAGCATGTAAGTTTAGACATTAACAAATTAAAACCAAATGACTTAATGGAACTTCTGCCACAAAAACTAACTCCGGGGCAACAATCTTTATTATACAATACATTAAGTAATTTAAGTAACAGAGTAAACTTTGATGAATTGATTTTCACACTTTCAAACGAAGAATCAAATAGTAAATGGTCACTAATTTCTTTAATCGAACAACTTAAAAAATTGAAAATTTATTCAAGCGCACCAACTCCACTAAATGAATTAATCAAACACGGAAATTGTTCAATTATTTCTCTTAAAGGAGTTGAACCTTATGTTCAAGAAGCTTTCCTCTCGGGCCTCCTAAAAGAGCTTTTTGAATCAAGAAAAAAAGAAGAAATTCCTCCTTTCTTTTTAGTTCTTGAAGAAGCCCACAACTTTTGTCCAGAAAGAGGATTTGGAGAATTAAAAACTTCAAAAGTTATCAGAACAATAGCTGGTGAAGGTCGTAAATTCGGAATCGGACTTTGTGTAATTTCTCAAAGGCCTGCAAAAATTGACAAAAACGTAGTATCACAATGTACAACTCAGATACTTATGAAAATTACAAACCCTAACGATTTAAAATCAGTAATTGCATCAAGCGAAGGAGTTTCAGGAGACTCAGAAAACGAAATCCAAAGATTAAACATTGGAACTTGTCTGCTTACGGGAGTAATTGATATCCCATTAAAACTAAACGTAAGACCAAGAATTTCAAAACATGGAGGAGAAACTGTTGACATTACTCTTCCATATGAAGTTGAAGGACAACAAAACCCACAAGCACAACCTTTCATGTCTCAACAACCTCAACATCAACATATGTCACAGTCTCCTCAACCTTCCTTTGCTTCCTCGGTTCAGTCAGCAGTTTCACAAAATGCTCCTCCATCTACGGCTCAATCTTCTCAGCCAACAGGAGAAACAGAATTTGTTCAATTCGTAGCTCCAGATGTAGGGAAAGAAGATGCAAAAGTTCTTCTAAACTCTCCAAATGTTAAAACTGAACTTGCTCCAGGATTTATTGTGAAAATGAAAACTGCTACGGGAGCTGAGACACAACTTTTAATCGATAGATCAACAAAATCAATTGTTAAAAAAGTTTTCCCTTATGGGGCTATGACTCTCTCACAAAGTCTTTTAACTTTATCGGAGACAGAAAAGAAACTTCTCAATGTAATTTTAACTCTTGGAGATAAATTTAATCCTGCAGAACTTTTAATAAAAACCGATGTTATGTTTAACGAGATTTTAAGAGTTTGTGACAACTTAGCAAATAAGGGACTGCTAAAAAAAGTTGATAAAGCATTTGAAATAACTGGGGTTATGTTTGGAAAAGAGCTTGACAAATTAAATTTCTTAGGTCAGCAAAAATTCGAAGAAGTAAATTTTGACGTTAAATCTTCTCCAACAATTTCAGAAGCAGAAATAAAAAATCTACTTTCCATGTTTGGAACTGTTGAGAACATGAAAGAAATTTACCTTTTGAAATATGTTGCTTAAGTTTCACCTTTATAATATATACTTAAATTTTATAAATATTTAAACTTCAATCAAAAGTAGTATGCTCCGAAAAATATTTCTTGCACTGCTGATTTTGGGATTTTTGCCAACAATTTTTAGTGCTAAAAATGTTTTCGACATCTCAGTTGTAGACATAAATCAACAAGATTATACTTATACTATTACGGTTGGACTAAATCAACATGTAAAAGATTATCAGGAATATGATGTTTATATTCGTGAAACTATAAGCGATACAATTATTTATTCTACAACTGTAGGTAATGAAGGAGCACAATCCACAACTTATGATTTTCCTCTAGGTAAAACTATATTCGGAGATTATGAAGTAGTTTTTAGAACTAAGTATGTAAACGAAAAATATTACCAAGAAAAAGATTATTTCAAACTAGAATATGAGTCCAGTTTTATCCCATATGAAGTTATTTTTCCAAATGTTGTAATTTTCGATGACAAGAATTCAGTTTTAAACATTAACGCAACTATTGAAAACAGAATTTCGGAAGTTCTTAATTTTGAATTTGAAATTTATCCTAAAAGCAAACCCGAGTTAATTGAAACAAAAACTTTTTCCTGTGGAGAAGAAGTTTGTAACTTTTCTTTTGAGTTAGACTCGCAAATAGTTCTAGGAGATTATTTTGTAAAAATTTACAATCCATACAAAGAAACAACAGAGTCGTTCAAGGTTGTATTTTCAGATAGCGAAAAACGAAAGAAATTTCTGAATGAATTATCTTCTGAAAAAAAAGAAAAATATGCGAATTTATTTTTAAAAAACAGAAAGAACAATTCTCTTAATGCTGAAATGAAAATCATAAAAAATAATTCTGAAATTGATTTAAAAAATATTGAACTGAATGAACTTGTTGATGTTGAATTTTCTTTCAAGGAGAAATCTGTAAAAAAAATCGTAGTTCCACAAATTCTTCTTGCTGATTTTGAAATAACTTATGATGAAGTTGAACTATCAGAGATTAATATTGAAAACGGTGTAAATTCTTTTTTTATAAATCCGAAATTACCAATTGAATCGGAAATTTATCAAATTCAATACGAAGCAAAAGGAAACCAGTTGTTAAAATGTGTAAACTATGATTTTGATTCAAAGGTTTGTCTTTCTGGATTTGAAATAGTAAAAAATACAATCCCTGGAAAAGAATATCTTATAAATTTTACTCCTGAAGATCCTTTGTTTGTTGAAACTAAAAATTTCTATTATGATGTTCAAAAAGGAGATTTGACAATGGGCGGAACTCTTGAGGAAAAAGAAATAAATTCTGTTGATTTGTCAAACTCATTTGTAATATTTTCTGCAAGAACAAGCAGTAGAAACCCGGAGGATAATCAAATAACTCCTTCTTTTGTTAATTCCACTACTCTCAAATTTGAGAGATATAATAACGGGGGAACTTCTGAAATAAATTGGCAGGTTATTTCTGGGAATAAATTTGAAGTTCAGAGGGGAGAAGAAACGCTCAGTTCTGGAAGCTCATTTGTTTCAGTTCCGATTAATGAAGTGAATTTGAGTTCTACTTTTGTTATCGTTTACGGGAGATGTGATAGTGGCTCAAGAAACAATAATTTTGCAGGTTATTTTTCAGGGAAGTTCATAGATTCCACAACTCTCGAATTAAAGAGAGGAAATGAAGATTTATGTGATGCAACAGTTTCTTGGCAAGTGGTGGAGTATTCTGGCAGTAATGTTATTTCTGGAGATACTAGTTTTACAAATTCGGGTACAACTTTGATTGAATCAACTTCTTCTTTTGTTCAGGAAGATTCGTTTCTAATTTTTAGCTGGGCAAGTATTGGTAGTGATCCAGGAATGGACACAAACCGAATAAGAGGTTATATTTCTGATATAGATGAAATCACTTTTAACAGAGATAATGATGCAGGAAATTCTCAAAGAGATATTAGTTGGTTTGTTGTTGAACATGAAGACCTCAAAACCCAAAGTGGCACATTATCTTTTAATTCTGATATTGATAATCCGATTTTTCCGGTCTCAAATGTTTCAGGAAGTTTTTACATCAGTAGTGAGGAAAATACTGGAGGAGGAACAAATTATGTAAATGCCCTCCATATAATAAATATGACAAATTCCTCAAATTTATTTTTTGACAAACAAACTAATGCGCAAACAATTACTTCAAGTTGGCAGGTAATTGAGTTTGAAAAGACAAGTCTTGAACAAAGCCAAGTTTTGCTTCATTCAACTTCTTCTGCAAATTTGACTTCTGATGATTTGATTTGTTTTTTTGAGCTTGATTCAAGTGTAAATAATGTTGCTGTAAACTGGTTTAAAAATTCTAATTCTTTGATGTTAGTTTATTTGCCAATGGAAGGAAATGAGACGAATGCACTTAAGGATTTTTCTGGAAATAATTTAAGTTTGATATCTGGTGGTACTTTGTGGAGTCCGGCAGCAGGTTTTGATGGTAACGGAAGTTTTATTTTTTCAGGCGATGATTATTTGAGATTTTCTTCTTTCTCGGGATTAGCTGGGAAATCTAGTGCAACAATTTCTGGTTGGGTTAAACAGGATTCAAACTCCCAAAATCAATACTTTTTATGGGCAAATGGCAATGCACTTATTCAGTTTGGAGATAATTATAATATTCCTAGTTCTACAAATTTGAGAGTGAGATGGAATTTGGATGGTGGTTGGAGAAATTCTCACACAGTAGAAAATATTTTAGATACTTCTTGGCATCACTGGGCTTTTGTTTTTGATTTTGGTACTACAAGAATTTACAGAGACGGAATAAATGTATATACTGGGACTGATACTCAGACGAGTTTTTCAACTTCAAATCCCGATTTTTATTTCGGTTATAGGGGTGGCCAAGGCGGACTTTATGGAAGTATGGATGATTTGAGAATTTTTAATTATAGTTTAAGTCAGAACCAAATAAAAAAACTTGCAGAAAATAATCTTAGTGTTATTGATTCTGGGGAGACAAAAATTGGAGAAAAATGGCAGTGTCAAGTAACTACATTTGGGTTAGAGATTTTAGGAGAAACAATGTTTTCAAATGAAATAATTATTAATAATGAATCGGAAATTAATGAAACGATTGCCGAAGTTATTTTATATTCAGATTCTTTATTGAATCATACTACCGATGATTTGACTTGTTCATTTAATTCAATATTTGATTTGGGGTCAACTGCAGTTAGTTGGTTTATTAATAATGATTCGTGGTTTGAAACATATTATCCTTTTGAAGGAAATTCTTCTGTTGCTCTTTTTGATTTTTCTGGTAATTTGCACGATTTAACTGCAAGTGCAACTTCTCCCGTTTGGAATAATTCTACGGGATTTGATGGTAATGGTTCATTTTATTTTACTGGCAGTTGGACTTCTCTTGTTGATGAAGATGCAGAAAATTATTTAAATGGACTTGATGAATTGACTGTTTCTGTTCGAATAAAATCAGATGTTATAGGTACAGATAGTGGAATTCTTGTAGGAAAGGACCCAGATGGTTCAGATAATATTTTTGGTTTGAGATATGATGATGTAGGGTGGCTTAATAATTCTATGAGAGAAGGAATAAAAATTGGACTAGGAGATGGAAGTTATGAAAGTGCATCATATGTTCAGACTGATTTGTGGCAGCATATAGTTTTCAGTTGGAGACGTGGAGAGGAAATTGAGCTTTATATTGATGGAGTTAAAGATATTCCTTCTGGCAGTAATATTCCTTCAAATAATTCACTTTCTGGTTTAACAAAATTGATTGTTGGGAAAGGAGTAAAAGATACAGGGAGTAATTCTTGGCAAGGTTATATTGATGAATTGCATATTTTTCCAGAAAAGTTGTCTGAGGAGCAAATATTAAGATTATTTAATAATAAGCCTGAAATAGCTTCAAATCAAACGAGTACTAATGAAAACTGGCAATGTGTTGTTACGACTTTTTCTTCAAATTCCTCAGTTTCATATGATTCAAATTTCTTGACGATAAATTCATTCACGAGTGACCAAGAATTTTTAGATTTTTTAAAAACAGTTCCTGAGGAGAATCTTTCACAATACTTCTTATATGATTCGCAAAATAATTCGGTTCCTGCTAATGTGTCATTTTACAAGGATGGTTCAAAAGTCTCATTAAATAATATAACTATTTATGATTTAGTTGATGTTGAGTTTATACTTGAAGATGAGTATGTTAAAAGAATAGTTGTTCCAAAGGTTTTTATTTCGAATTTTACAATAGGGTTTGAAAGAGTTGATACTGCTAAAGTTGAACTTGATGATGTAAGTTCTGCATTTGCAATTGATCCAAAACTTCCAATTGAAGCAAAAAATTATAGTGTTGAGTTTTATGCAAAAGGGCTTGAATTTTTCAAATGTAAAGATTATAATTTCTCATCACAAACTTGTTTTGGCACTCATGAAAAATTGATGAATCTGACTCCCGGAAATTTGTATTTTTTAACTTTTAAACCTGAGGATCCTTTATTTTCGGAGGTTGGAGATATTCTCGATACATGGTATGATTCTAATTGGGATAGAAGGCGAGGAATTACTATAAATTCTTCAATGGTTAATGGTTCTCATACAGATTTTCCAATGTATGTTGATATCTCGGCAGATACAGATTTGGCAACTTATGCTCAGTCTGATGGAGATGATATTCTTTTCACGGATAGTGATGGAAAAACAAAACTTTCTCACGAAATTGAATTATATAATTCATCTTCTGGTAAGCTTTTGGCATGGGTGAAACTTCCTTTTCTGACGAATAATAGCGATAAAATTATTTATATGTATTACAATAATTCAATTGCATCAAGACAAGAAAATATTTCGGGAGTTTGGACTAATAATTATTTGCATGTTTATCATCTTCAACAAACTCCTACTGGACTTTCCGGCGATATTTTTGATAGTGCGGGAAATCATAATGGAACTTCATCTTCACTTACTTCTTCACAAGTTTCTGGTCAGATTGGTAACGCACTAAATTTTGCTCCATATTTAAATGCAATAATCGCATCTTCTACAACATCTCTTTCCGAATTAACATATTCTGCATGGGGAACAAATACGGGCGGAGGAACTTTCCCGCGATTTTTGGAAAAAAGTACTAGTATTCGTACGGATGGTGGTTCAATTCGTTTTAATAATCAGAATACAAACCTTTTACTTGAAACAAATGGGAATTGGAATTATTTTGCTGTAACGGGAAACTCTACAAATAAACAGGCTTTTATTTTCAATACTTCGAGGCAAAGACAGTATTTTATTGATAGTGGTAGTTTTACTGAAACGGGAATAGAAACACTTTATGTTGGAAATCGAGGGATAGGTAGTAGGCAATATAATGGTATTTTGGATGAAGTAAGAATCTCAAGTACTGTTCGAACGCCTGAATGGCTACATACTGAATTTAATAATCAATTTGATTTTTCCAGTTTTGCAACTTTAAGTGAGGGTGTAGATATTTTCAGACCAATAATAAGTAATTTAGATTTAAGTGCAACCTCCTCAGATAATTTAACAACTGACAATCTGACTTGTAACTTTGATTTTAACACTACTGCGACTACTGCTGCTGTTTCATGGCACATAAATTCAACTCCTATGATGTCTTTATATATGCCTTTTGAAGGAAATAGTAGTAATGCTTTACTTGATTATTCTGGCAATTCAAATGATGGAGGAAATAATGGCGCAGTTTGGAATGAGGGCAGTGGTTTTGATGACAATGGCAGTTTTTATTTCGGTGGAAATGATTATATCTCAGTTCCTTATGATGATACTTTAAATTTTAGTGGTGCGGGTGAAGAGTTTACTCTTTCTGCTTGGATTAATATTACTGATTTATCTCACGATGGGGGAATTATTGGAAGGTGGCAGGGAATAGGTCATCATCAATATGTTTTAAAATTTGAATCTGATACTAATAACATTAAATTTGCTGTTTATGATAATACTTACATAGTTGCCCAATCTCAAGACAATTCTATAAGCAAAAATACTTGGGCTCATGTTGTTGGTGTTGCTAATGGAACTAATTTGAATGTTTATGTTAATGGTGTTGAATCTTTTAAATCAACTCCCGCATATAACACAATTTCTGATGTTGGAACTGATATTTTAACAATTGGTGAAGAGGGAGATTCGCCAAATAATTATTTTGAAGGAAGTATTGACGATGTTAGGGTTTATGATAGGGCCTTAAGTTTAGAACAGATTAATGCATTATATAATGAAAGGGCTGATTTGATTGTAGGTGATGAGACTGAGGTTTATGATGTTTGGCAGTGTAGAGTTACTCCTTTTAGTTATTTTACTGC
>CAZLRR010000022.1:0-16155 GCA_964562045.1 uncultured Methanosarcinales archaeon | reverse complement strand
AACAATTTAATCTCCATAATTAGTTTTAGGATTGAATTGTTTATTAAGTTTTTGTACTATTTTTGATGCACTTTGTTAGTGGCTACAAATTCGGCATTTTATTTATAAATAGTTAGTTTTGCAACAAATAAATTGGTCATCTTTCTATTTTTGTTTTAATTTGTACACACTTTAGACTAATTTGTAGAGATTTTTTCTTTAATAGTAAGGGTTTGAGCCTCTAGGTAATTTTCTCTATAGATAATTGAAATAAAGACCAAAGTTTATAAAGACATAAGTAGACATATAAATTAATGGCATAGAAATACGAAAAAAGTGGTGTTACCGCACCACCTTTAATCAAATAAAGAAAATGACAGACGAAATAAAACAATAAACGGCTGTCCTATAATGGTAGGGCATCTAATAGTTTATAAATATTTCTTTTGTTTGGATGGTGGTTTTCTATTTCTAATGTCAGAAATTTAAAAATGAATTATATACAAACAAATTTAAATATTGATTATTTGAAAAATAGAGATGATTTGCCAAAACAAGTTATTGAGCAAGTTATTCAGAGCAATCCTTTTGTAGAGGTATTGAAATTATTTGATGGGAAAAATTCTCAGGGCATTTCTAATTCGGAGAAATTAAAAGCAATTTTTGATGAAAATTTTGATTTGTTGGTTAAGGAGTATAAGGCTATGATTAATAAATTACCAAATCCTTTATTTACAATTGGATGTGGTGATAAATCTTTATTGTTTGCAGGTTATGGCGGAAAAGAAACTATGAAAAAAAGAGATGCACTTATTTCTTTTCAAAAACAAGTAGGTTTTCCAACAATAACCATACATATTTTTAATTCGGATTTCACTAATTTGAATTCTATAAGAAGAGAAATTTTATCCTTAAAAGCAGAGGGGAAACCAATTTCTTTGTATGTAGATATTCCTGATACAATTAGGGACTCTAAAATTATTTTAGATTTTATTGAAGAGATTAATGATTCTTTTTTAATAAGGTTAAAATATAGGGGTGCGACAACTTTTAAGTCTTTGAAAAGAATAAAGGAAGAATATTCTTTTACTGTTCATTTGTCTAATCAATATTCTGATTGTACAATTTATGGGGAAGATATTTTGGTTCCATTATTACTGGATTTGTATGATTTATCTGATGTAGTTGACTCGTATAGTACTGGAATTAGAGCACCCCCAGTTACTGATGAAAAGAAATTTTATTTAAAAGATTTAGATGAAACTAGTGGCAAGAGAGTTTTTATTGGAAAAACTGAAGATATTAAGGAGTATAAGAAAAATCATTCCCTATATTTAGAAAAGGTGGGAAAATTTTCGGGTTGGTTTTATTCTTTACCTAAAGAAGATAGAATTTTATGGTTAGAAAGAATTGAAAATTAAATAAATTTTAATTTTTTATTAGACTCTTCTTTTAGTTTCTTATTTATGTTTTTAAGCTTTATTGATAACATTTGAGAATATTTTTTATTTAGTTTGTTTTTTTCCCAATAATTTTTACATTTTATAGGATTATTTTTTAGAAAAAAGTTTCCTTCAAAAATTATTTGTTCAATATCTAGTTCTCTAAAGATGAAATCAAACCCATAGTTTTCATTATTTAGCCAATAATTAAAGTAATCATCAATCATTTTTTATTTTAGTTTTGTTTATAGATTTTTGAAGAAGTTCAGTCATCTCATCCAAACTAAGTTCCTTTTTTGATTTGTAAACAGAAAATGATTTTGATTTTCCAAGTTTATTGTCAGTTAAGACTTCCCTAACTGAGATGAAAAACTTTCTTTCTTCATTGAATCTAGTATGCATTTTAACGTTATATTAACGTTTTAATAACGTTATTATTTAAATTCTTCTTTAAATTTGATAGTGATACCAAGGTTGTCGCAATTTGCGACCACCTAATAAATAATAGATACAATTTCAAGACAAGAAAAATATGAGGGCTTGAAGTCCCTATTCTCTCATCTCTAATCCCAAATCTCAAAAATTCTACTCACTTCATCACCAACATTTATAAACTCAAACTCACAAAAAAGTTTATGTTAAACAAGAGCCAGAAAAAAGCAGTTGAATGTTTAAAAAACCCTTGTATCGTAATTGCAGGTCCAGGAACAGGAAAAACTGCTCTAATTACAGAAAAAATAAAATTCTTAATCGAAAAAAAAACAAAACCCGAAGAAATTTTAGCTCTAACTTTCACAAACAAAGCTGCAGAAGAAATGACACAAAGAGTTCAAAACCCCGAATTTTGCGCTCACACA
This sequence comes from uncultured Methanosarcinales archaeon, assembly GCA_964562045.1. Classification (GTDB taxonomy): domain Archaea; phylum Nanobdellota; class Nanobdellia; order Woesearchaeales; family UBA583; genus UBA583. The sequence goes on along the minus strand of CAZLRR010000022.1, from coordinate 13,877 downwards.
TTCCATAGTTTTGCACTTGAACTAATAAAAGAATACCAAAAACACATAACAAAAATCGACAAAAACTTTCGTATAATCGATGATGCAAACATCCAATTATACTTCATAGAAAATTTAGAATATTTCAAGCTCCAATCCGTAGAACTTGGAAACAATATCGCATCAACCGCTCAAGACTTAGCAAACACAATCACAAAAATCAAAGATTTTGGCCTAACAATTCAAGACATTGAAAAACTAGAACTAGAATCAAAACTCAAAACAGACTTAATAACATCTTACGCAAACTATGAAGGTTTCAAAAAAAAGAAAAACTTAATCGATTACGCAGACATTTTGCTCTACATAAAAGATTTACTAGAAAAAAAACCAGAAATAAAAATTGAACTTCAAAACAGATACAAATACATTTTAATTGACGAATTTCAAGACACAAACAAACTCCAATTTGAAATCATAAAACTCCTCTCAAAAAAAGATAATATAACAATTGTCGGAGACCAAAAACAATCAATTTACTCATTTAGAGGTTCAAATTACGAAAACTTAGAACTATTCAAAAAACACTTCAAAAATCACGAAGAAATTTTTCTAAACGAAAACTATCGCTCCTCAAAACAAGTATTAGAAGTGACAAACAAACTAATCACAAACAAAAAAGAACTCTTAAAACCAACAAAAATTGAGGAAGGAAATATCGAACTAATAGAAGCTTGCGATGAACAATCTCAAATTCAATACTTAATCGAAAACCTTGAAAACTTAAAAGAAGAAAAAGTTGGAATTCTAACAAGAACAAAAACCGATGCACAAAAAATCTCAAAAAAACTAAACGAATTCGGCATAAAACATATCTTAGAAGGAGCCACAAACATCTTCAACCAAAACGAAATTAAAGAAATAATTTTCTACATACAAATAGCTCTTCACCCAAAAGAATCAAACGCAGAAATTTTTCATATACTCTCAAACTCCGGCCTTAGAAAAGAAACAGTTCGAAAAATCACAAGAAAAGCATCACTCAAAGAACGTTCAATCTCAAACGTTTTAGAATCAGAAGAAAATTTAAGCGATTTCAAAGACGAACAAGAACTTGCAAAAGAAATCAGAGAAAAAATTTTATACTTCATAAATCTCAAAAAAACCTCAATCCCAATCAAACAATTCGCATTAGAAATAATTGAAAAAACCAACATTTACAAAAATGCAATAATTGAGGATGACAAACAAAAAATCCAAAACTTAAATCTTTTCTTAGGCTTCATTGACAACTACAATGAGGTTTACCAGATTTCAGACCTTGACCACTTCCTAAAAATCTGCAATCTAACAAAAAAAATCGACATAGAAACAACTTATGATGAAAATCTTAATTCAAACATAGAAATACTCACAATTCACGCATCAAAAGGAAAAGAATTTGACCATGTATTTATTCCAAACTTAAACAAAAGAAAATTTCCTCTCTCAAACAAACCTTCAAAATTCGAAATAAACTTAAACAAAGAAAATCATGAAGATGAAGAGAAAAGACTTTTTTTTGTTGCAGTTTCCAGAGCAAAAAAAGAGCTACACTTGTCGTACGTAAAAAAATATATTGACAACAAATTTCCATCTCCGCCAAGTGAATTTGTGCAAACACTCAAACTCAAACCACAAGAATATAATAAAAAACTACTAACATTAAACCTCTCAAAAAGAGAACAAAAAGAAGTAGAATCAATAAACAAAATAGTAACTCTCCTTTTAAACTCTAATTACGAGCTCGCAAAAACTGAAATCGATAAAATGAAATCAGGTTTTGTAAAAAAAGATTTAATTTCATATTTTAACAAAAAAAAAAATGAAGAAATCGAAAATGATGATAAAAAACTTCTCTCCGAAAAAATGGTTTACTCTGTCTCTCAAATTCAGACTTACAAATCATGTCCAAAAAAATATATGTATCAATATATTTATAAAATCCCAACGCAATCAAGGCATTATTTTAGTTTTGGAACAAGTGTTCATGAAGTCTTAGAACACATGGCAAAAACTATAGGACAACAACCAAAAGAAATGCTCTACGCATCATCCATTGCAAAACTTCACAACTCCTGGATTTCTCAAGGTTACGAATCTCACATCCAAGAAAAAGAATACTTCAATAAAGGAATTGAAGCATTAAGAGATTTCATTGAAACACAAACTGAACTAATAAAAGATAAACGAGAAATAGTGGGCACAGAACAAACATTTACTCTTGAATTGGAAGGAAAAAAAATTTATGGTATTATCGATAGAATTGACAAAATTGGCAACGACTATGAAATCCTAGATTATAAAACTTCAAACTCAATGGAATCAGAACAAAATCTTAAAAAAAACATTCAACTTTATGTTTATGCTCTTGCAATAAAAGAATTAAAAGGCAAATTTCCCGAAAAAGTTGCTTTATGGTATTTAATTCATGATAAAATCAAATATGTAAAAATTGATTTACACAATATTGAAGAAATAAAAAAAGAAATTCTGGGAATAATTTCAGAAATTGAAAAAGGAGTATTTAATCCAACTCCATCATTTTTTGCATGTAAATTCTGCGATTTCAATAAAATCTGTCCTGAGTCAAAAGAAAATTAATCCCAAAATTAACTTTTAAAGTAGTAACAAAGATATTTATATAATATTTTTAAAATCTTTTTAATGAAGAAGTTTATAGTTTTTATTTTAGCAATATGTTTGTCTATGGTTTTTGCATTTTCCGCAGATACTATTCAATGTAGCTTTGAGAGTTCAACAACATGTAGCGGTTCTGCTTCAAAACTATTTGGTGTTCCTGCTCCAACTCTTGGTTTTGTAGATGGAAGTGGAGAGATTTTAAGTTCAAATGTTGCTGTTGATGATTCTTATGAATATTCTTTGTGTTGTAAATCCTCTCAGGGTTCTATTGCTTTCTCTACAGTTGATGCATCTTCTAGTTGTCCTGTTGGTCAAAAAGATTTGATGTATTTTACAGGGCAGACAAATGCAAGGGTTTCAACAATGTATAATCCTTCATTTCATTCAGACAAATTATGTGTTGGTCTCTCAAGTGAGTTTTCAATGATGGATGTTGAGATAAATGAATCCTCAGTATATGCAGATTTAGGATATGTTTGTCTTTACAGAACAAATGCACTTGAAAATGGTTTAGTAAGTTCATGTGATGCTAAATATGGATCAGATGACAAATATAAATACACGGTCTGGGTAAAACTAGTTGAAAGTTTAGATTCTTTAAAATGTAATAATGATTGTACAAGTAAACTTGATGGAAGAGTATATTCTGCTTGCGGAGTGAAAATTAGTGAATGTAGTGCAGTACCTTCTGCGTGTGATGGTTCACTTCCAGGTTCTTGGGTAAGATACAACTCAACTCACGAAGTGCGTTGTGAAGCTCCTTGGAATAGTTTCAGACAGACAACACTTGGAGAAAAATTAGTGATTGAGTCTCTTGACGGTAATTGTGAAAACTTAATAATAAAAAAGTTTCCAGTAATACTAAACAATCAACTCGTAAACTTAAATTATGTTATGTGTGGTGAAAATTAAAAATGGAAAAATTATTCAAAACTAAATTCGGGCAAAGCTTTTCAACAGACATCATTGTAGTGGTGGTATTAATTCTTTTCGGAGGATTATTTTTAATAGTGCTTAAATTAAACGATGCAGGAACTGATCCGGCAATTGATCAAAAATATGAGGTTGCAGCACTTGAATCAAAAGTTTTGATTGAGAATTTTAAGAAAGAAGGTATAATTGATAATCAAAATGAAGTTGATGTAGAAAAACTTATGCAAATTATGCCTGAAGAAGTAAAAGAGGACCTTAATATCGGAAATGATTTTGCCATAGTCTTTGAGAAAGATGGGAATCTCGTAAAGATTGATCCAGAAAATAATATTAATTGTGTTGGAAGTGAGAAAATAATTGTTAATGGAGTTCAATGCCGTTAAAGGAGGTGACTTATGGCCTCCAAAAAGTCTCAGATTTTTGTTTTTGATTTAATCTTATCAATAGTAATTATTGTAGTTTCAGTAATTTTAGTATTTAGTTTTTTCACAACAACAATAGATAATGTAGATATTTATGAATATAATTATGAAATTCTTACAGGAATCACACAAACAAAGATAAACTCATTAAATGATGATCAAATTCGGGACTTTTTCATCGAAAATAAAATTAAAAATATTGAAAATACTGTTGCTCAGCAAATTAGTGATTTTTATTACTTAGGTCAGAATGATGATGCGGAAAACTTAACTAGGATTTTCATTAAAGATTATGCATTATCCTCAGTTAATATCAACATAACTTTAAATAACGGTACTGAGGAGTATGAGTTATATAGTAAAAAAGCCAAATCAGAAGTTTCTTTTGAAGATTCTACGATTGCAAGTGTTACAAAAAGAAACATTTTCGGATTCTTAAACACTTCTGATTATTATGGTCCCTATGAAATAAAAATTAAACTATGGATTTAAGACTAATGAAAAAAGGATTTGCATTTTCTTTCTTGGCAATGTTTTTTGCTTTCTTAATTTTTGCTTTTGGTTCTTATTATTTATTTCAATCCGACTTGACTATTAATGACGAATATAAACAAGCAAGAGTTCAAGCAATACAGAGTGAAATTGACTATTTTCAAGAAAGTTATTTTCAAAATGTTGTTTCTTTTTCTTTATATAATGTTTTAGAACAAATTCAGCAAAATAAAACTTTATTTGATTCAATTAAAGGCAACCACACCAAATTAAATGATTTGATATATGAGGGCATTTCTAGGGGAACTCTTGGCGGAGAAAATATAGGGGTTTTGGAGAATAAAACTTTAGAGTATTTTGTTGAAATTTTTAATGAGGATTTTCTAGAAAACCATAAAGGGAATTTTAATTATACTTTAGTTGGAATAAATATCTATGAGAGAAACCCTTATTTTCTCTCTCTTGATGTTGCAGGTTTTTATAATATAAGTATAGAAGATAATTTATCTTCGTGGGAATTTATAGAATTTCAGACTATTGGATTTCCAATAGCTGATTTAACAAATCCTTCTTATTTAGGGTCTGCAGAAAACCAATCAATTAGATTCTCGGAGTTTTATCTGCCTGAAGAAGATTTAGATGAAGAAACTTTTAATGAAACTTTAAAGGAGAGTTATGTGAAAGTTTATGTTCAAAACGATTTCAAATATTCAATAGGAAATAGTTTTCTAAAAAGAATGCTTGGAATTTCAAGAAGTTCGTATGAAGAAGTTGTAGGCTTTTGGAGTTTTGATTACGATGAAGAATATGGGGGCGTTTATGATAATTCGAGACACATTGAGATTGGAGATTTTTATAGTAATGCACAACTTCTTTTGAATTTTAATGATGGTAATGCAAATGATTCTAGTGTTAATGAGAATGATGGAATTGTTAGTGGAGCAACAAATATTAGTGGGTGTATTTTTGATAATTGCTATAGTTTCGGTGGCGCAGGAAACAATATCGAAATTGAAGATGATACTTCTTTAAATTATAATGAATCATTTTCTATCTCTACATGGTTTAGAACATTAAATGTTGGTGACCATCAAACTATTATTGCAAAATCGGATGGTGGATTATATATGGATGCAGGTTATATGCTTAATACTAATACTTCTGGTTCGGTTAGATTTGCAGTCTCAGATGGAACTGATTCTTATGGCTTTGATAGTGTGGAAGAATATGATGATGGGTTTTGGCATCATGTAGTTGTTGTAGTAGATAAAGAAGAACAAAACGTTACTTTATATATAGATGGAATAAATTCAGAATATAGACTTATTGGTGGAGGAAATTTTGGTGCTACTTTTCCAACTGGAGATTATTCAAATTCTGAAAATTTAACTATTGGTAGTGAGTCAGATGGCGAGCATTTTTTTAATGGAGATATTGATGAACTTAGCATATACTCAAAAGTTGTTAGCAAAGAAGATGTTGCAAAACTATATCGTTTTAAGAGAATTTTAAGACTAGATTATGTTGATTCTGAGTTTGGAAAATCTGCATATTTTGATGGGAAAGATGATGTTTTAATTATCTCCGATAGTGATGATTTGTCTTTAGGTAATGAATTTAGTGTTGGAATGTGGGTAAAACCTTATTCTTATAACGAAAGTTATCCATTTTTCTTGTCGCGTTATGATAGTAGTTTAGGAGAAACATATAAACTAGGGTTTAATGATACTTCTGGGATTATTGAAGCAAGATTAAATGATGGTGATATGATTTTGAAATCGCAAAATCCTTTAAAATTAAATAAGTGGAGCTATATTGTGATGACTTTTGATAAACCAGATTTAAAACTATATATAAATGGTTTACTTGAAAATCAAACAAATTTTAATCAAAATTTAAATTCTTCAATGGGCGGGTTTTTAACACTTGGCGCAGATTATGATGGTGCTGGAGATATTAACCAGCATTTTAATGGGGAGATTGATGAAGTGAAAATTTATGAAAAAGAACTCTCAAAACAAGAAATCTCAAATTCATATTATAACTTTGATAGCCTTGAAAAAGGATGTTGTAATTTTATTTCTCTTGTCAATTATAACGAATTGGGTTACAACTCTTCAGCCTATCTTGAAAATATTTCTTCTTCATCAAAACTTTTCTATGATAAATTTGATGAAGGAATAGATAGAAATATTAGTTTGTATCAAATTAGAGGCATGACTTCTTTTGATACTGATGAAGAGTATTACAATTTACTTTTAGATGAATGTTTAATGGAAGCTTTTCATGTTTTGAACTTTAATGAATCTATTGTAGAGTCTGAGAGTTATCATGTTGGTGAAGATAATGGTAATTGTTCAAAATTAATTCAAGACGGAATTTATTAAACTGGAGTAACTGGTTGGGTTTTGTAGAAATTTGGCTTTAATCTTACATTTTGTCCCCAAACCTTTCCAAAAACTTCGTTTTTGCATCCAATGATGGAATCAAAATTTAAATCTCTCTTTGAACCTAACCAATTACAAAATGGATAAGGTTTTGATACTTTTAAGTAGTTAGTAATATATAAATTAAGAAAAATTTTATTTTTCATATTATGGAAGAATATTTTATTGAGGAGAAGTCAAATTTTGACAAATTACTTGACTTTTTGGTTTTCATTGCAGTTTTTGCGGTGACTATATTCCTGATTTTGGAAATTTTGGCAGGTTCTGGAAAAACAAATCTGAATCTTGAGAAGATTAATGAAATTTATTTCACTGTGAATATTTTCGTATTTGCAATCTTTGTTGTTGATTTAATCAGATTATATAAAGAAAGCACAGGAATGAAAAATTTCTTAAAAGGGAATTGGCTTGACATCCTGGCTACAATTCCGTTTGGTTTGATTGCTCAAGGTATGGTATCTTTTGAAGTGTTAAAACTTGCAAGAGTTTCCAGATTGCTTAAATTGACAAGAGTTCAAAAAGTTTCAAGAATTTCCAAAATTACAAAAGAATTCAAAGCAGCATCTCATTTAAAGAAAGAGTCAGAGGAGTATCAGAGAAAACATAGAGTCTAAATAAATTTGCTCTTTTTCGCTTTTGCTTCGTTATTTGAAGTTTTACGTACATAAGTACGCTACAACTTCAAATGTCTTGCAACAACAAAAAATTGCTAAATTTATTTTGTTTTGGTTTTTTATTTTTTTTCTTTTCTTTTTTTATTATTTAGTTTTTGTGACAAATATTTATATATCTTAATATTATATTATTAATAGAAATATGGCAAAACATTCTTATTCTCCGGATGTGGATCAGTTTGATCCGAAAGTGCATAGAGAAACTTTAGGTTCTTTTGGAACTACCACAAAGCCGGGTGGAAATCAACTCCAAGAACTTCAAGCAAAAATTAGGCAAGGAGTAAAACATGTTGAACTTCATTTAAATGGTGCAGGTAAAGGAGAATGGGGTCAACAAGATGTTCCCGACAAATATGGTTTTGAGCAAAGAAGAACAATTATGCAACTTGCAAAATTAAACGAACAAACTTTAAGTGTTCATGCCGCTCTTGGAAATGTTTCATTTTCTGGTCTTGGTCAAGGAGGTTTTAATGAAGGACAAAGAGCTGCAGCAATTTCTGAGATGGACGAGACTATTGAGTTTGCTGCTCAAACTGCAAAAAAAGGAGCAATCGTTTTTCATCTTCAAGGGGAGGGTGTATCCTCAAGTAGATCAGATGTACATCTCTCCGAAAAATATGTAAATTGGCTTAAAAAAAATAATCCTGAAGAATATAAAAGAATAAAAGAAGAACATTTAGGTAGATATCCTTTTAAAAAATTGTTTACAGATAACCCGTCACAAATTGAAGAAATTAAAAATGATTTTAATGAGAAATTAACTTCTGAGCAAAGAAAAGAATATGAAGAAAAAGCCAAAAAGCATGGACACCAAGGTTGGGAAGAATATCTTCTTGAACAAAATATTGAAAAATTAAAACTTCAACCAGATTTGAATCCCTATATTGTTATTGGTGACAGAATAGAAAAAGTTGAAAGACATCATAAGTTTTTAGATTTGAAAAAACTTTCAGATAAAGGTCTTTCAGATAAAGACAAAGAAAAACTTAAAAAACTTGATATAGATTTAACTTCGGGCGGAAATATTAATGATGTTCAAAAACTTAGTGCTATTTTTACAAATGATACTATCCCTACATTATATAAGGATAAATTATCCGAATCAGATTTTAATAATCTTAAATCAAAATTGATTGTCGACTATAAAGATATTTTGGAAAAAAATGATTTTCTACAACCTGCCAGCGATAAGGAATTTTACAAGAAGTTTAATGAATATAATATTGATGTTATGAATTTACAGAAAAGAAGTCTTGAAACTAAATATCGAATGTATAGGGATGAATTTGAACGAGTTAAGGCTCTTGAGACTGAAAATGAACAGGCACTCAAAAAAAGTCAAAATCTTGGCGATAGTGAACTTGAACTTGCTCAAAAAGATGCAATAAAACAGATGATTGCCGAGAGAAATCGTGAAATACAGCATTTGATTGTTAATGCTATAGGACAAAATGAATATCATGAACTTACAAGGTTTGATGAAACCGTTGCAAAAATAAATCAACAAATTACTGATCTTGATTCCAAGACTCGAAATGTTTCTTCACTCTCAGACAAAGTTTTTGAGAAAAATACTGCTGCTCTTGGTCATTTTGGAGTTCGTGCCTTGAAACATCAACTTGACTTAAAACAAAAATCAAAAGTTGCAGAAAATGAAGTTAAAGAACGAACAAAAAAAGTATTAGATTTGGAAAAGAGATACCAAGAATCAACAGATGTAAACGAAAGAAACAAAATAAATTCAGAAATAATAAAAGAAAAAGCCAAACTTAGAAATTGGGTTGGAGTTAAAGATTATTCGGATATTGATGTTAAAGAAAGTCCTCTTTATGTTGCTCCAGAAAATATGCTTCCAGGAATGGGCTCATTAACGCCTCTTGAAGAATATAAAGGAATGATTAGGATTGGTTGGGAGAATTTTGCTCAAAAAATTTTAAGTAATGATTCTGAATATAAAAAACTTCGAGAACAATATGAAAAAGAAACCGGAATAAAAATAACTGAAAAAAATGCCCTTGAAGTTGCAAAAAAGCATATTGCAGGAACTTTTGATAATGCGCATTTAGGTGCCTGGCTTAAACATTTTAGAAAAATTGAGGGTGAAGATGAAGAACATCGTATTCAGGAATTTAATAAATGGATTAATTCTCAGGCAGAAGATATGGCAAAAGAAGGAATAATTCGTCACATTCACCTTAATGATACTAAAGGAAAAGATGATGATCATAATTTGCTCGGCCAAGGAATTTTAGATATTCATGATTTAAGAGAAAGACTTAGAAAAGCAGGAATTGATGAACCTTTTATTGTAGAGGCAGGTGGTAGGGGTGCAGCATCAAATATGCATATTCTGAATGCTTTTGAAGTCTTTAATCCCGCTTTAACAAAAGATGGAGTTAGTGAGAATGGTATTGATTATAAAGTGCGTTCGCAAGAAAATGGGAGCGGAGTTTCAGATTGGGTAAGTGTTCAAAGAGATTATGTCAGAAGACCTCAGTACTCTACTTATGGTATGAGTTATAATACTTTTAGGGCAGCGCCTCCACAAGATGGTGCTAAGAAAGGAGACTGGTCTGGGCTTGGTTTCTTTTAGTCTCTTTCAAAGACAAGAAATACTTTTAAACTTCCAGCATATTAACATATTATGGAATTAAGTTTCATAATTATTATTGTGCTGTTTTTACTGGCAGTATTTTTAATCATAAAATTGGTTAAGAAGGTGCTTATGGCAGTTCTCTTTATTGTGTTGTTGATGATAATTGGAATTGCGGTTGTAGGGGGACTAGTATACTCGGATTATAATTACTATAGTAATCTTGAAGGTGCAAGTGTTGATATTGTATATCTAAAAGATGGAGACTATTTTTTGGGTGTGAATGTTCCTTTTGAAAATGGGGATATTAACACGGATTCGCTTGAGTCCCTGGATGAAGCTTATTTGCAAGCAATTGATGTTGAGAGTTATGGTGAAGATAAAATATTAATTGTAGTTTCTGAGAACTATTTTGAAGAATCTGCTGTAAATAATTTTTCATTAGATTCTGGAGAGATTACTCTTGATTTGTCAAATTTTGGACTTAGCGGAGACGATTATGATTTATCTTTGACTCAGCAGGAATATTTACAGGTTGTAAATTCTGAGGATGGAGCTGTGACTTTAGCTGACATTTTACTTGAAAAAAATAATGTTGGGGGGTTGGAGGCAAGTGTTGCAAAACCTTTAATTATCACAAAAATCAATGAAGAAGTTGAAAAAATGGGTGTTTCTTTAAATGAAGCTTTATTTTTATATTCAACAACTCAGGCGTTTTCTGAGCCAGAAAAGGCAATTGGATTTGTTGAAGCTTTTAAGAAAGACGAAGTTGAGATTTATCCTGAAAGATTTTCTTTGAAACTAGCAAAAATGATTCCTACTCAAACTATTGCAGATACAATTGCGGGGAATGAAGAAGAATAAATACTATAACAAGAAAAGGCTTATAAAGCCTTAATTCTTTACAATTAATAGGTCGGTCCTGAAAGATAAGGTAGAAGCTCTGTCTCTCATGGCTTGTCATTAAGTGAAACGTGTCAGATGGGGAACCAAGCAGCACTAAGCTTAATGGTGGGTGCTTGGGAGGTTGCGGGGTGGACGATGCTTTTGGGGTAGCCGACCACTTAAAAACCACTTAAATTTAGTTTTGGTTATTACAAAAGTATTTATACTATAAAGTTTAGGTTTTTCTATGTTAAAGTCTCTAGGGGATGAAGAGTTTGAGAATATTCTAAAACAAATTTCTGCAAGATTGAATTTTAAAGGTCTCACTATAAAGGATTTTAAACAAATTGAAGATTCTGTTGGCGGGAATAATTTTGTTTATTATGTCAATAACTCGCAGAAAAAATTCGTATTAAAAATTGGACTTTTAGAGAATGATTATGAGAATTTTAAAAATTTTGAATTTATTTCGCAGAACCTTTCAGGAAAACTTTATTTGCCAGTACCAAAAGTATTTGTGATAGGAAGATTTGCATCTTTGAATGGAGAAGTTTATCCTTTTATGGTTGAGGAATTTTTTGATGGGAGTACTTTAAGATATTTAAACGAAAATGAAAATGAACAATTAGTTCAAGAAGTTGCAAAGTTTGCGTTTAAGCTTCACAATGATTTAAAGGGTGAAATTTTTCAAAGATTAAAGAGAAGGTTCTATAAAAGAGATTGGTATTTATCTCTTGTTGAAGATGTTTTAAGAAATATTGAAATTCTTGAAGAAAAAAATTTTTTAAATAAAGAAAAAAGTTTAAATTTGCAGGAGAGATATAATGAGTTTTTTCATATACATAGACATATTTTCATAAATTCTAGGCTGTGTTTTCTTCATGGAGATTTGTATTCGGGTAATTTTATCGTAAATAAAGAGAAAACAAAAGTTATTGCGGCAATAGATTGGGATTTTGCAAAAGTAGGTGATCCTGCATCCGAAGTTGCTCTTTATCCTGATTTTTATCTTGAAAGCTATATTAATTTGTGTAAAAATTTGAAAGATTTTAATGAAGAAGATTTTAGAAAACGAGTTAGACTCTATCAGTTAATTTTGCTTCCGGCGGTTATGATTTCTCTGATAAAAAAAGGAGGGAAAATTGATTTGGGGAAATTTTTTCAAAAGATTGATGAAAGGTTTGCTCAAATTTTACCTTAACTTTTATAAAAGGCTGGCTCTTTGTAATTAGTATGGAGATTTCTGAAAACAAATTAGTTAAACTTCATTATAAAGGTACATTAGATGACGGAACTGTTTTTGATAGCAGTGAAGGAAAAGAGCCACTTGAATTTATTTTTGGTGTTGGGATGATTATTCCTGGACTAGAAGTTGGAATCAAAGGTTTAAAAGTTGGGGATAAGAAATCTGTAAAAGTTGAATCAAAAGATGCTTATGGTGAGTATAAGGATGAGGCATTAAATGAGGTGCCAAAAACTCAATTTCCTCCTGAAGCAAAATTAGAGGTTGGTATGCAACTTGCAGCTCAGTCTCCTATGGGAGTTATTCCCGTAAGAGTTGCAGAGATTAAAGATGATTCTGTTTTAGTTGATTTTAATCATCCTTTGGCAGGAAAAGATTTAGTTTTTGATGTTGAAATTGTTGAAGTAAATGAAGCAACCCCTGAGGATATGGCTAAGTTCATGCCTCAGCAACCTGAAGGTGGTTGTGGTGATGGCGGATGTGATTCGTGTGGCACCGAAGGTTGTGGAGATAAACAATAATTTTAAAAATAGATATTATTTTTTATTTTTTACAGCCCCGTAGTGTAGTGGACATACAAAAATCAGCGATTTTTGATTATTGTTTATCTTGCGCTAAACAACATATCATCAAGCTCTTTGTAAGCTGGGACAAATTCGAAATCCTTAAAAAGCAAAAAAGAGTTATGATATTTACAGCCCCGTAGTGTAGTGGACTATCATCCAGCTCTTTGGAAGCTGGGACTCCGGTTCGAATCCGGACGGGGCTATGTTTTTAATTCTCAATTTGTGACTATCATTCAGCTCTTTGGAAGCTGAGACTCCGTTTCGAAGTGTTAACGAGCTTTAAGCGAAGTGCATTCTAGCAATCTTTGATTGCTTTGAACCGGACGGGGCTACTTCTAAAAACTTAGAGTTGTTCCTATTTCTGCGTTTTTTTAAACTTTGTATGCCAAAGTACGCTACAGCTTAAAATGCTTTGAACTAGAAAAAACTCTAAGTTTTTTTATTTTTTAAATAACTTTGTATGCTAATCTTTTTAAACTAAACTTCGTTCTTATATTATTGAGCGTATAACCAAATGCCCGTAAAACGGCTCTGGGGTAATACTTGTGCGCTTACAAGATTATACCTGAAAAAATGGCAAGAATGCATGCAGGAAAAAAAGGAAAATCCGGTTCAACAAGACCGGTTAAGGTAGATTTGTCTTTTGTGACAATCAAGCCAAAAGAAGTAGAAAAAATTATTCTTGATATGGCAAAAGATGCTGCAAAACCAAGTTACATTGGTCTAGTACTTCGAGACACTTATGGTGTTCCAAACGTTAAAGCATTAACTGGAAAATCTGTTTCTCAAATCATTAGAGAAGCAAAAGTTGGTCTTGATATTCCAGAAGATTTGCAGAATCTGGTTTCTAAAGCTCTGGCACTTAAAAAACACCTTCAGAATAATAAAAAGGACCTCCACAATAAGAGGGGATTAATCTTAATTGAATCCAAAATTCGAAGATTAGTAAAATATTACAAAA
>CAZLRR010000021.1:0-18487 GCA_964562045.1 uncultured Methanosarcinales archaeon | reverse complement strand
GTTAAAGTAAATGGGAAATTAGTTAGTTTGGGAGATAAATGTTTTGAAACAGATGAGATTACGATTGATGGAGAGCAACTTCCTAAATCTGATAAGAAAAAGTATTATGTTATTAATAAACCAAAAGGATATGTTTGTTCAACAAATGATCCGCATAATCCAAAGACTGTTTTTGATATACTACCAAAGATTAAAGGTTTAATTTCAGTTGGAAGACTTGATAAAGATACAACAGGGCTTTTAATTGTGACTACGGATGGAGATTTTGCTCAGAAGATAATTCATCCTTCTCAAAAAATTGAGAAAGAGTATTTAGCTTTAGTTAGTAAGCCAATTTCAGATAAAGATATTTCTGATTTGGAGGGAGGAATTGTAATTGAGGGGAAAAAATTGAGTCCTTGCAAGATTAGAAAAATTTCTGCGGTTAGTTATTCGGTGACTATAACTGAGGGTAGAAAACGTCAAGTTAGAAATATGTTTCAAGAGGTTGGTTCAGGTGTTTTTCAGCTTAAGAGAATTAGAATTGGCAATCTTGACTTGAAAAATTTAAATTTAGATCTTGGCAAATTTAAGGAATTTAGTAGAAATGAACTCGAAAAACTTATTTTTTATACTCCAAAAGTTAAAAGATAAGTTTTTTAAAGTATAAATTTTGAAATTTTTTAATGAAGTGGTTTTTTTTGTTAGTTTTATGTATGTTGGGTTTATTTCTTTTTTCTGCATGTAGTTCAGATAATCAGTTTCCTGAAGAAGAGATTAAAGAACATAAACCTGCTTATACTTTTGACCCTAATGTTGAGATTGATGAGGAATTTACGGCAGATGAAAATTTGACTATTAAGAGAAATGTAAATTCTTATGGGTATTATGATGGCGTTTCAAGTTTTGGAAGATTGGTCGTTACTGATGAAGATTTGCTTGTTTTGAGAAATTCTCATTTGACTCAGACTGAGATTTCTGAACTTCAAAAGAAAGGAAAGACTTTATTTTATGTTGTGAATGTTGTAGAAGCTGACAAGACTTCAGATTATTGGGAAGAAGGTTGGAAGGTTAATGATCCGGAATTTATTTTTGAAAAAATTGAAGCTGAGGGGAGTGAGTATGTAGCAGTTTTTTGGAATCCATTCTGGCAGGCTATAGTGTATGAGCAAGTTGTAGATTTGGCCCTTTTGGGCTATGATGGAGTTGTTTTGGAAGGTTTGGATTATTATGAGTACTTTAGAAAAAAGGGTTGGCAGAGAACCGATAAGGAAATGGTTGAGTATGTTTCAAGAATTAGAAATATTTCTTTGGATCAAAAAGAAGATTTTAAAATTTTTATGGGGGATGGCTTGACAATTTATAATTTTAATAATTTGAGTTCTTTTGTTGATGGAGTTTTAGTTAAAGATATTTGGTATACAGATGGAAAGAGAAATTCTTTAAAAAATTCTGTTGTAAAACTGGAAAAACTTATTGATGTAAAAGAAGATGAAAAGTCGATTCTTTCTTTAGATATTGTAAGTGATGAGAAGGAAGCTTGTTTGTATTATTCGTTGTGTGGGGCTAAAAATATTTCTTGTTTTGCGATTTTTGATGATGGGGAAGGAGTTTCAAAGGCGGTTTGTGAAGAGTAGTTAGAAATATTTAAAAAGTATTTAACTTGCTTTTGATTATGAATAATAAACTTCTTATTGCTTTTATGATGATTTTAGGGCTGCTTTTAGCAGGTTGTAGTCAAAACTCCAACATTGTTGAAGTTAAGGATTATGGGAACGATTCCGATTCTTTTGTAAATAAATCTAATGTTGGAGAGGTTGAAGTAGAAAATATCTCTGAGGATAGAAATAAAACTTCAAAATTAGTTGAAGATGTTTCAGTATCGAATCAAACAAATAAGACTAATAATGTTATGGTTGAGGAGAATCAAACTATTGAGAATGATTCATTATTTAATGAAACTCAAATTAATGTTTCTGAGAATGTTGAGGTTAATTCTTCTTCCGTTCAGAATTCACAAGAAAATACAACGATTCAAAATCAAACTGAGGTTTCAAATGGGACTCAAGAGATTAATTTAGGTGATATTGAGATAGAGTTTATTTTAAAAGAAAATTCTACAGAGAAAGTAGTTTTTGAATATGAGATTAAAGGAATTGATAATTTAGATATAGGAGTGGTAAATTTAATTCATAGTGATGCTAAAAATGTTTTAGTTAATGAAGACTTAAGTCCAAATTCTGATATTGTTGAGGGCGCTCTTGGTAGCCTTTCTGGTGAGTTTGTGGATGAATATTATTTGGCCGAGGGAGACAACTTTTATGCAATTGCAGTTTTAACGAGTCAATATGATTATGTGATAAGTAAAAATATTAATGTTTATATTCCGTCAGAAGTGGAAGTTCCTGAACCAACTTATTCATATAATGTAACATGTTCAGATTATGATTGTTTTATTCAAAATGTTGAGAATAATGTTAATGTGAAAATGAATTGGGAAGAATCTGTTGATTGGTTTGGGATTATAATTACAGGTAATACCGATTATTATTTTGAAGTTTTAAGTGATACACATTACGCATTTAGACAAGATTTAATTTCCCAAAGTTTTGATGTTAGTGATGAAAATATTAACGCTATTAGAAATGAAAGTGTTGAATATCAGAATATGACAAACCAAGAAATTAAAGATTTAATGCTTGTTGATGTGGAACAGACATTATTAATTCAAGATTGTATTTTTGAAGATAAGAATTCTTTTATTTCTGCTTTAAATAAATGGAACTCCAGAAGTTTCTCTACAGAGGATTTGAATTTTGCTGATTGTGAAATAACGATGAAATGAGGTATTTTTTTAATTTTCTTATTTGCTTTTCGCAAAGCTTTATAAAAATGTTATATTTTCTTATTATATATGAAAAGAACACATAGCTGTGGTATTTTAAGTCTTAAAGAAGACAAAAAGAAAGTAAGTTTGATTGGTTGGGCTCAAAGAATTAGAGATCATGGAGGAAAGAAGTTTATTGATATTCGTGATAGAGAAGGAGTTACTCAGGTAGTTTTTGATCCTGATGTTACTAAAAATTTTGCCGAGGTTGAGAATTTTAGAAGAGAGTATTTAATTCAAATTAATGGAGTTGTTCGGCCAAGACCAGATGGGACAGTTAATCCTAGAATGAAAACTGGTGAAGTTGAAGTTCTAGTTAATGATTTTGTTGTTGTAAATAAATGTGATGTTTTGCCTTTTGATATTGATGCAGAACATTTTAAGGATGTAAATGAAGAACTTAGACTTGAGTACAGATATTTGGATTTGAGAAGAGCAGAAATGTTTGATACTTTTAAGAAGAGGCACCAGTTTATTAAAGCAATTAGGGAGCATCTTGATAGTCAAGAATTTATTGAAGTTGAAACTCCTTATTTAACAAAATCAACTCCTGAGGGGGCAAGAGATATGCTTGTTCCTTCAAGAAAACATGAGGGTACTTTTTATGCCCTTCCTCAGTCTCCACAGCTATTTAAACAATTATTGATGGTTTCTGGTTTTGAGAGATATTACCAGATTGCTAGATGTTTTAGAGATGAAGATTCAAGAAAAGATAGACAGCTGGAATTTACTCAAATGGATACTGAAATGTCTTTTGTAAGTTTTGACGAGCTTCGAGAAATTATGGAAGGGGCTCTTATTAAAGCTATGAAAGTTTATGGTAAAGATTTGACTCATAAACATTTTGAAGTTATGACTTATGATGAGGCTATTGAGAAATATTCAACTGATAAACCTGATTTGAGAATTAAAGGTTTAGGTCTTGCAACTATTGATGATATTGCAAAGGATTGTGGTTTTGGGGTTTTCTCTTCTACTGTTAAGTCTGGAAATACTGTTAAAGGAATGAGAGTTGAGAATGGCCAGGAACTATATTCAAGAAAAGATGTTGATAAGTTAATTGTTTTATGTCAGGAACTTGGAGCGAAAGGAATGGCTTGGATGAAAGTTATGAAAGGTGGAGAGGTTGAGAGTTCTATTACTAAATTTTTCAAACCTGAAGAGTTAAAATCTATTGTCGACAGATTTAAAGCAAAAGAGGGAGATTATTTGTTTTTTATTGCGGATAAAAAGTCTGTTGCAAATGATGTTTTAGATGGACTTCGAAGACATATTGCTCAGGAAAAAGGACTGATTAACGAAGAGAATGATAGGTTTGTTTGGGTTACAGAGTTTCCTTTATTTCAGTGGGATGATGATTTGAATAAACCTGATTGTGAGCATTCACCTTTTACAATGCCAAATGAAGAAGGTGAAAAATTCATTGATAAAAACATTAAAACTCGAGAGGATGTTTTAAAACATAAAGAAGGGCTTCTTTCTTTGAGAGGGGATTGTTATGATTTGGCTATGAACGGTATTGAAATTTGTTCTGGTGCTCTTCGAATTACAAGGCCAGATTTCCAGAAAAAGATTTTCGAAATTATTCAAATGCCTGAGGAGACAATTGAAAGACAATTTGGTTGGTTTTTGAAAGCTTATAATTATGGTGCTCCACAGCATAGAGGACTTGCTTTTGGAATTGATAGAATTATTATGCTTTTATCTGGAAAAGAATCAATTAGAGAAGTTATGGCTTTCCCTAAGAACAAGGTTGGTTTTTGCCCTTTGACGAAGTCTCCTTCAGCCGTTGATGAAGAGCAATTAAAAGAATTGCATATAAAGTTGGATGTTAAAGAAAAGAAAAAAGATTAAGCCATAACTTTTTCTCTTTCTAATTTTTCTGAGAATATATTTCTTATTATAATTACAGAATTTCTAAAATATGTATCTAATTTTTCATCGACCTCGTATAAGTAAAATGGTTTTCTTTCTAAGAATTGAGATAAAATAACATTTAATTCTTCTATATACTCTATTGTTTGATTTTTTAGATATTTTATATAGACATGAAAAAATGACTCTTTTAGTGTAAAAAAATTTTGGGAAGTAGAGTTATAGTTTGGATAGAAAGTTATGACATCTTTAATATACTCAAGAAGTAATGTTGTATAATTTTCTTGTTCTTTTAAATTTGGAAGAATTTTCCCTTTCTCTATTAGCTCATTTCTTTCTTTTAATTTTTTTTTATCTAAGGCCCCAAGAATTACCATAAAAAAAAGTATTAATTTTTTTGTTTATAAATTTAAGCAGCGTTAACTCTGATGTTTTCAATTTCTCTTATTTCTTTTTCAATTTGCATTAAAAGTAAAGCAGCCAGATTTCCAACGATGTCACTTACTAAATTGTCAGGAAATTTTCTTATTGAAAAGTCTCCGAAAACTGTGTGACAAATTCTTTTCATTTCTTTTAAAATTTCAAGTTTTTCATCAAGATTATCAATTATTATTTTTTTTTGATGTAATACTTTCAAAATATTATAGTTGTTTTTGGTTTTTAAGTCAATTCTACTATTTTGTGTGAAAAATATTTTGTCCACAATTCTAAATAAATTACTTTCTTTTTCATTTCTATCCATTGAATTAAAATTTCTTTTTAGATTATCCGCTTCTGCTTTTATTGTTTGTAAATCCATTTCCATTTTTCTAAATCCCAATGTTTTTTAAAATTTATAAATATTCGCTAGGCATATGGCATAAAGTTTATAAATTTGGAAGTTCCTTACTTATCAGTATTATGGCTGATTCACAAAGAAAATCGATTGTTTTTTTATCTTCTTCTTATGTGAATTTGGCTCATCTTTGCGCGATTTCTAACCTTGATGTTGATGTTCATTTAGTAATTGATAAGAAAATTCCATTTGATTTTGATCAAGAACTTGAAAATTTTTATATTTATACATTTGAGAAAAGAAAAATTTACGAAAATTCTCCAGAAAAGTATTTTGACACATTGGCAGTTTTTATTAATGAATTCGAACCTGATTTAATTATAGTTGATAATTTTGATAAACAGTTGCCAGAGAGTTTTTTTGATTTTTTCAAATTTACACATTCTAAAATTTCTTTTTTGCTTTTGGAGCATTCTGAGGGTAAAACACAAATTGATGTGAGAAAAATAATTGATGAGGGTGAATTTTTTTCAAACTTGAAACTAGTGGGAAAAAATACGATTTATCATAAAACAAAAGCAACAAGCTTGAAGGAATTAAAATCTAAAGGTTTAATAAAATCTCCAGAAGAATTAATAAATTACAGAGCTAGAAATGTAGTTCTTTTATATCATGAAAAATCAAAAGTTTTGGGTCCTTTGAATCATATTTTGAGAGATTTATTCAAAGAGTAAAG
The DNA here is from genome assembly GCA_964562045.1 of uncultured Methanosarcinales archaeon. GTDB lineage: Archaea > Nanobdellota > Nanobdellia > Woesearchaeales > UBA583 > UBA583. The sequence goes on along the minus strand of CAZLRR010000021.1, from coordinate 12,235 downwards.
ATTTGAACTCGTGAAGTTTTTCTTCGTCTTGCTGAATTCTAAAAAGCATATCTGAGAGTTGTTTGTTTTTGAAATTTTCTGATTGAGCAAGTCTGAAGAATTCATTAAAAGAAACGGGAATTGTTTCAGTTCTCTCTCCCTCGCCATTTTGTATTCCTTGTATTAATTCACAACCTTTAGCGATGTAGTAGTAAGTAGGCCAAATAACTTTTGAACCGACTTGTTTCTCGCACCATAAAAACCAGTTTTCTGCTTTCATTCCAGTTTCTTCCAAAAGTTCATTTTTGGCAGTCTCTTCATATCCACTTCCCCTATCAACTCTGCCCCCAGGAATTGCTGTATAAGTTCCCATAAATGGTTGAGATTCTTTTTGCATAACGATTTTCTTATCTTTTGTAACTGCAATAATTTGAACACTTGGAAGTCTTTTTATAGCTTCAAAAGTTTGAAAAGAACCATCAAACATTTCTTGTTGCCATTGATAGACATCAAACATAACACCCTTAAAAACACACTTTGCATTATCTGGCAATTTTACCATCTTAATTCTAAAAAGTAAAAAGGTGATGTTTATAAGAGTTTGTTTTTTTAAGTTTAAGACAGATTTTTAAATAAAACAATTTTTATTTTTATTATGAAAATATTTATTACAGCTTCATTTAAAGGCGGAGAAAATAAACAAGAAATAGAAGATTTATGTTCTATTGTTAAAGAAACAGGTTTTCTTGATTTTTGTTTATTAGAGATATTGAAAATTATCAAAAAGCATTTGATGAACCTAAAGAATTAATGAATAAGGCAAAAGAAGAGATAGAGAAATGTGATTTATTATTAATTGATATGACAAATAAACCAACAGGTAGAGCAATTGAGGCAGGAATTGCATTTGCTCAGAATAAGAAAATTATTACAATTATGAAAAAAGGAACTAGAATTAAAGATACAACTAGAGGTATTTCTGATTTAATTGTAGAATATGAAAAAATAGAAAATATTATTGAACCGATAAAAGAATATTATGACTCACTCCAAAAAAGCTCCAGCAACAAGTAAAGGAAAAGCAACCGATGCTTCAACTTCAACTTTTACTTTCTGAGCATTTGGTGCAATTTTCCCCCACGAAACTGCTTCATCAATTGGAGCTCCGGCATTTGAACCTTCCATCTCAAGACCTGTATTAATATAAACTGCATAATCTGCCCCATCACGAAATAAACCAACATTTGCAACTAAATGCTTTGGAATGCTCCCACCAATTGCAATAATTCCCATTTTCTCACAATTAAGCCCCAAATCAGTTACTTTAACAATATAATCCGAAGTATCAATTTTAAACTCTGGATGCTTTTTCTTAAAAAAATAAAGCATATCCCCAACACTTCCATCAGGCAGGGCAGGACAAAAAAAAGGAAGTTTATTTTTATATGCCCAATACGTAAAACTCTCTTCTTTCTTGTCAATATTTTGCAACTCTAACTCATGCCCCATTTCATAAACAAATTCTTCAATATCAATTATTTTGCCTGTTTTATTTTGCCTTTCCAGAAGTCTATTAAACAAAGAATTCATAAACCTTTCAAAATAAATATATCTATCATTTGGAATGAAAATATTCCCAGTTCTGTTAATTCCTTCTTCACGTAAATGAGCTCCTGGTGCCCTATAATCTCCAATAACAAATGGTTTGAAACACTTAATAATATCTTCTTCAATTGCTCCAATTGTCGTTGCTAAAACATCAACTTTTTTATTTTTAACTAAAAATTTGATATGTTCTCGAACTCCACAAGTCCCCATATTTGAAGTAAAAGCTAAAAAAATTGTTGCCTTATCTTTTTGCATATTTTTTGTAATTTCAATTGCTTGACCAAGATTTGTTGCTTGAAAACCTGTATGGAGAAAAGAATTTAAAAAATTTTTAAATTTAAATTTTTCTTCAAAATCATAGCCTTTAATTTCTGGCCAGCCATCAAGCGTATTTGCTTTTTTCAATACATTTTCTTTTGCATTTATAGTATTTTTATTGTTTTCTTTATCTTTCATAATTATCACCTAAAATTTGAATATAGAACAAATTAGTTCAAAGAATTACCACCTAAAATTATAGGATGCAGAGTTTCCTTTTAGTTCAACTGATAAACTCATAAAAATAGTTAAGAAATAGTTATTTATAAAGTTCACCCTCACAAATCATAAGAAATATTTATAAATAAATTATGTAAAAAGATATTATGGCTAAAACTAAAGCGAAAAAATCAGTTAAAAAAACACCACAAATGAAACATGAGTCTATGTTTCAAAAAGAAGATTTTACAAGAGCAAATTTTGTTCAGGGAGGTCTTATCAGACCAGGATTATTGCTAGTTGCATTTTCAACATTTATTGCCGCAATGTTTTTGCTTCTTTTAGGAGCACAAGGAAGTCTTGAAGCATTAAAATGGGGAGGTTCATTGATTATTTTCTCATTTGTAATTAACTTATATGGAATTTATTTAACTTTGATGGATAAGCCAAGTTTCTTTAGAAGTATGAATTTAGGGTTTAAATTAGTGATGTTTGTTGGAGAAATTATTGCTTTTAATTGGGTTTTAATTAACGTTTTATAAATCAATAATAATTCTTTATCTCTTTTAAGTAATGAGATTTCTTTATATTTGTATTATTTAAGTCATAATTATGAATGTACCATATGAATTTTCTAAAGTAAAAGATAGTTTTGTAAGAGTTAAAAAAGATATGAAGTTTTTATCTGAGAAAATTGCAAAAAACTATGAAGATTATATAAAAACTCATAAAGAACTTTCTGGGCAAGTGAAGGATCTTTCAGAACAGGTTGGAAAACACATTACTTCTGCAAGAACTCTTCATACAAAAAGTGAGACTGATGAGAAAACAAGAGAAGACATAAGTGCGCTTAAACATGAAATAAGAGAACTTAAGAAAGAACTTCATGATACTATGAAACATAACAATGATATAGTCTCAACTCACGAGAATATAAAATCCTCGTCGAAAGAAATGGATAAACTCAAACAAAAACTTGAGAGTTCAGAACTTGAGATTTATTTATTAAAGGAGAGGATGATAGAAAAAGATGTTGAGATAAAACAAATTAAAGAGATAAGCAGTCATCTTTTCAATGTTGTTGATGAGCTTTCAAAACTTGAACTTGAGTTAATATCAAACACAAAAAAATAAAATGGATTTCGAGCAAAAAAAAAGACAATTTGGGAATGAAAAAAATTATCATCTTGAGAATTTAAGAATTGCAAGAAATTTTTCCAAGGAAATAATTACAGAAATGAAAGATTTAGTTAGGTCTATTGTTTTATTTGGTTCAAATTCAAAAAATACACAAAATAAGAATTCAGATGTTGATATAATGGTGGTTTTGGACAATGTTTCGGTTTTTGTAAGTCCAGAATTAAGAGAAGCTTATCATGTAATTGTTGGGAATCTAACTAATAAAATTTCAAATAAACTTCATATTTTAACAATGAATTTGTCTGATCTTTGGGATATGGCAAGAAAAGGTGACCCGGTTCTAATTAATATACTAAGGTTTGGAGTTCCGTTATTTGATAGAGATTTAGTTGAACCATTACAATATTTACTTGAGATTGGGAAAATAAAACCTACACGAGAGTCAATGTATAATTATATTTCAAGATCAAAGGTTTTACTTGATGAGACAAAAAATCATCTTGAGAATGCAGTTCTTGATTTGTATTATTCTGTAGTTGATATTGTTCATTCGGTTTTAATTATGGAAAAAATTACTCCTCCTTCTCCAAAAGATATGCCTGCAATTTATTCAAAAGCATTTAAAGGAAAGAAAATTGAAAATTTATCTAAAGAGATTGAATTTTTTTATGATTTAGCTAAAAAGATTGAGTATAGAAATCTTGATGTTAAAATTGATGGAAAATTATTTGATGGTGCAAAAAAGAAAGCTGAAAAGATAGTTTCTGAGATTGATTCGTATATAAGAGAAGAAATTAAAGACAAAGATAACTTTGAGCTTTAAAAATTAAATTTGCGCTAGGTTTGATTTGAAAATTTTCAAGTAAGTTTATAATTACTTATATAATATTATTTTTAGATGACAGACGAATTAATAATCACAAAAGAGTTTGCTGGAGTTAAACCGAAAAATTTTTTATCGAAAAGAGTTGATGTTCCTTTTTATATGCTTTCTAAACTTCTAAAAGAGAAGAGAATTACAATTAATGGGAAGAAAATAAAACAGGATACGGTTTTTGAGGAGGGAGATGTGATAAAACTTTGGCCAAAAGATATGGCGTTTAAAACTTTGGAAAAAAAACAAAATGATTCAAAAGATTTGGGAATTGAGATTATTTTTGAAAATGAGGATTTTTTAGTTCTAAATAAACCAGCAGGAGTAATTGTTCAAGGTGCTCAAGATAATCAGACTTCACTCTCACTTCATTTGGCATTTTTGAAAGAAAAAAATAATGATAATTCAGATTGTGAGTATATTCATGTTCATAGACTTGATAAAGATACTAGTGGGGTTTTAGTAGTTGGAAAAACTGCTCCTGCAGTAAGAGAATTGAATCATATTTTCAAGTCAAGAGAGATTGTTAAAAAGTATGTTGCAATTGTTTGTGGCAGACCAAAAAAAGATGAAGGGAAGGTAGAATTATTTTTGAAGAGAAATCCAGAAGGGTCAAGACAAAAAGTTGGAATTGGAAGTGAAAAAGATGGAAAGAAAACAATTTCTTTATACAGGGTTTTGAAAACTTTTACAAAAAATGATGAACAATTATCTTTAGTTGAGATTGATTTAAAAACTGGTTTTATGCATCAAATTAGAGTTCATATGAAATTTTTGGGATGTCCAATTTTAGGAGATTTTATGTATGGCAATTCTCTGGTTAATCAAAAATTTAATCTCAACAGACAATTATTGCATGCTAAATCTATAGAATTTAATGGTAAGAAATTTGAGGCTGAGTTGCCTAAAGATATGATAAATTTTATTTGAAAAAATAAAGTTTTATCTCTCCAAAATGTGTTTCTCCTAAAAATCTTTCGTGGTTATGATGAGTCTGACTATATGTTATTGAATTTCGTAATCTTTGTGGGATTCCTTTATGGTCTCTGTGATAGAGTTCGTGGTGTTTGTTGTTCACGTATTGTCTATTGAAAGCTTTTAGTAATGAATTAATTACAATTGGTTTTCCATGTATTGCTAAAACATTTTCTTCTTTAATTTCATATGTTATGTTCCATCTATCAAGAAAACTACATAGCTCTTCAGAAGTTTCTTGCATTTCTGCGGTCATTTCTTGTATTTCAACTTCTAATGTTTGCACCATTTTATACCACCTGTAATTCTTTTTCTAATTCTCTTAATTCTCTCTCATTTCCTGCTGGCCCTAATATTACAACTTCTTCTCCTTCAGTATTGAATCTTAATGCAACTTCTGTATCTTCGGTTACAATTCCATATTCAGTATTATCTCTCCATCCCCCTTCATCTATATTTATCGGTGCATTAGTAAAAAGTCCCCTACTCTCATGTCGTTTTGAAATTATTCCGGCGACTACATCTTCAGTTCCATAAAATCTCTCAGAATATTCTGAGCTTTCATATAGTACATATGTTGTCCCATTAATTTCTCTGGTCTCTAATCCAGCACGTTTTAGATATTGGTGTAAGTTCATTTTTCTTCTTTTTTGAACTGAAGAAAAACTATTATAATTCTTTTTAACTACTATGATTCTGACATGAAACTACCACGAGGTTAATAGAAATTTATTTATTTAAAAGTTTCGCTGGTACTAATTAGTTTTTATTTGGTGAGATTTTTCTTTTCACAAGTTTTGGGGGTTGATTTAGTAAATGCATTTTAATGGACATAATCATTTTCATTTGTATCACATGCTTCATAGCAGAATGAGTAAGATGTATATCTTTTATGCAATGCTTACTCTAGCTAAGAATATGATTGGAATTTTTATTCCAATTTATTTGTATGTGAGTGGTTTTCCTCTAGTTTCTGTTATTTTATATTCTATTGGTCAATCATTGATTTATTTGCTTTTTACTCCTTATACTATTAAGATTATAAATAAAATTGGATTTAAATATACGATTTTATTTAGTTTTCCTTTTTATTTTGCTCATATTATTTTTTTGCGTTTTATTCATTTAGGAGATTTGTTTTTTCATCTGGCCTGGATTGCTATAGGAATTCATATGGTTATTTTTTGGCCCTGTTATCATAGCGAAATTGCATCAAGAGGGTCTTTAAAGCATAGAGGCTCTCAAATTGGAACATTGCAGATTTTGGCAACTTTGTTTGCTAGTTTATCGCCATTTTTGGGAGGTTTTATTTTGGAGTATTATTCTTATACTATGCTTGCTTGCATTGCCGGAATCTTGATTTTTATTGGAATTTTGCCTTTACTTGTTTCAAGAGATATAAGATTAAAGAAATACAATTTTGAGTTGATAGATTATTTTAAATTTATGAAAACTGGGAGTTTTAAGAAAACCAGGAGGGCATTTTCTGCTGAGGGTTTGGAAATGTTTCTAAATATTATGATTTGGCCTCTTGTTTTGTACTTATTTTTTTTGAATGAGAATTATTTTTTTTTAGGAGTTTTGTTTTCGGTTATTTCTTTTGTGAGTGTTATTATTGTGTATTTTTTGAAAAATTATATTGATAGGCATAATAAGGAAGAGGTATTAACTTTTGTTTCAAGAGGTCTTTCACTGAATTGGTTAATGAGGGGAATTTTATTTTTATTTGGAAGTATTTTAATCTATTTTGTTGAGAGTATTTTTAAACTTCTTAATGCTATTTATTCTATTTCTTTTATGTCGATTTTTTATAACAATGCAAAAAAGGAAGGTTATATGGATTATATTATTATGCGTGAGATTGGAGTTCATGGAATGAAAATAATTTTTGCAACTTTAATTTTGGTTTTATTTTTGTTATTTGGAGAAGTTAAATGGGTTTTCTTTTTAGTAATCTTGATTGGAGTTTTTGCAGCTTTGGGTTTGAGCAGTTTAAAAGAGGATTAATTGAAGGTATTAAATGAAGAAATCAAAAGTTTTTTATCAAAACAAATTTATGAATTCAGGGAGTTTCTAGGCTTTTATAATAATTCGTAAAACTTTATAAACATTAAAATTTTAAATTAATTATGACACAAAAATTAGAAATAGGATTTTTAGGATTAGGTAGAATGGGGCTTGGAATGGTCAAGAGAATGTTAGAATCAAAAAAAGTAGATGTTCTAGCGTGGAATCGTTCAGAAGAGCCTAGAATTGAAGCAGAAAAATTAGGAGCTAGACAATTTCCTGGAATTAGAGAATTAATTGTTGAACTGAGTTCTGAGAGAAAAATTGTATGGTTAATGCTTCCGGCAGGACAAGTTACAGAAAATGTCTTTGAGGAAGTTTTAAAGGGTTTAGATAAAGGAGATATTATTATTGATGGTGCAAATTCCTATATTGAAAATACTTTGCAACATGCACAAAGAGCAAAAAAGAAAGGGATTCATTTCTTTGATGTTGGAGTTTCAGGTGGAACACTTCCTACAACTCACAAACAAGGTTACCCTATGATGGTTGGCGGAGATAAAGAAATTTATGAGAAGTATTTAGAACCGATTTTGAAAACATTTGGGAGGGAAGGCTCGTTTGGCCTTATGGGTCCTGCTGGAACTGGACATTATGTGAAAATGGTTCATAATGCAATTGAATATGGACAAATGCAAGCAATTGCTGAGGGGATGGACCTTTTAAAAAACGGAAGATTCAAAGGTGAAATTGATGTTTTAAATGTTGCAAAGAAATGGCAGAAAGGAACTATTGTTGAAGGTCTTTTAATGGAGATGACATTAAACGCACTAGAAAATAATGGAGAAGAATTAAATGGACTAATTCCAAAAGTTGATGATAATGGAGAAGGAAGATGGGCTGTTAAAGAAGCAATAGATTATAGTGTGCCATTTGATGTAAATGCAAGAGCTGTTTTTGCAAGGTTTAATTCTAGAGATGAAAATGCTTTTTCATTTAAACTTCTAAACGGAATACGTAATGAATTTGGCGGTCACAAATTACATAAGAAATAACTTTTAAAAATCTTAAACTTATCATAACTTTTATAAGTTTAGACTTTTATAAGTTAGGTATGAAAAAAACAATATTTTTCATAGCAATGGCGTTTTTGGCATTGTTTGCTGCATGTACAGCTTATGATGATACTAATGAGAGTTTTACAATTAAATTTCAACCCCTACAATGCACAGAAAATCCATGGGAATCTGAGGCAGGTGAAACACAAGTAGATCAGATTAAAAATTTTTATTCTGAACACGTGGATCTTGAAAATGTAAAAAGAGTTGAACCTGATAGAATGGTTTGTGAAGCTTGTGAGACTTGTCCTACTCAGCATTATTTTACCGCAGAAGTTGACAATCAAGAAGATTTTGCTTTTATGATTACGCAAGGCTGGGATAGAATTGATGATTAGACAAAAGAATAATAACAAATCTTTTTAAACTTTAAATTTTAAATTCTTTTTATGAAAGTTTTACTTGGTGATTTGGGAGGAACACATCTTAATTTTGAAATCTATGATCGCCAGAAAATTTTGTTTGAAAAATCTTATGAAACTAAAGATTTTTGCGATTCGATAAAACTTCTAAATAAGGTAATTGCTGATTCAAAACATAAAGTAAAAAAATGCATTTTGGCAATTGCAGGACCAGTTGAAAAAGATAAAATTGCAATGACGAATGCATATTTGGTTTTTGATAAAAAGAAGATTTTAAAAGAAACAGTTCTTGAGGAAATTGTATTTATGAACGATTTCACTGCTTTAGGTTATGCGATTAACGTTTTAGGAAAAAATGATTTATTAGAGATTCATAAAGGTAAAAAACAAAATAAAAAAACTAAAGCCTTAATTGGTGCAGGAACTGGACTTGGTAAAGCAATTTTGAATTTTGATAATGGAGTTTATGTTCCAATTTCTTCAGAAGGAGGACATGGAGATTTTCCAGCTGAGACTGATAGGGAGTTTAAATTAGTTAAATTCTTACAGAAGAAATTAAGCACTAAAGAAATTGTTTGGGAAGATTTAATTTCAGGTCGAGGCCTTGAGAATATTTATGAGTATTTAGCAAGAAATCAAAAAGGAGTAGTTAAAACATTGAGTTCAGAGGAAATAAGTAGGAGTAAAAAAGATAGTTTGTGCAAAGAATCTTTCGAGATGTTTTTCAAATTTTATGCAAGAGCTGCAAAAGATTTTGCTTTGGAAGTTTTAGCTGAAGGAGGTTTATATTTAGGTGGAGGAATTATTGCAAAAAATTTAGATTTCAATTACGAAGATTTCTTGAAAGAATTTTTAACTCACCCAACTTATGTAAATCTACTTGAAAAAATACCAATCTTTATAATCAAAGATTATAATGCAAGTATGAGGGGACTTGAATTTTATTCTTCCTCATAATTATCATCGAAGCTCTCGTCTTCGTCCCAAAGACTTTCTCCTAGAAAATCTTCTTCTGTATTTTCTAATTCTTTTCCTTTTTTAAAGGTCATTTTTAAATAAGAATTGCATATTCTATTTTTAAATTTATGCAATTTTAAAGATACACTTCTTTAGACGAAGAAACTATTCGTCTTCATCATCAAGTTCGTTTTCAAAATATTCTTCATCTACATCTTCTCCACCAAGAAAATCATCTTCTTGAGTGTGCTCTTCCATAAATTCCTCATATTCGTTATCATCATTTTCGAATTCCATTTTTTTAACTATGGAGTTCTATATTTTTAAAACTTATGTTTTAGATTTTGGAAATTCTCTACTTTGTTATAATGAATTTTTATTCCTTCTTTTAAAATAAGTTTAGTTTTTTCTTCTATGCCTTTTGCAAAGCTTCCAACTTTTCCATTAGAATTCACGACTCTATGGCATGGAACTTGTGGCGCGTAGGGATTTTTGTTAAGTGTTGTTCCAATTGCCCTATATGCTTTTGTATTAAGTGCTTTAGCTAAATCTTTATATGTTGTAACTTTACCCATAGGCACTTCTTTTAGTTTTATCAAATTTTAAAATCCTATCATGTCTTCAAAAGTAAACCCTTTTCTTTTCATAGAAATTAAATCTATTGAAAAATTTCCTTGTTTTGAGATATCAAGTTCGGAAACAGGAATAAAATGCCATTGTTTTTTTTCGAACTGGACTCCAACCCAACTCTCTGCTGCAAACTTATTCGCAAAAAGATTTAAATCGTCAATTTCTTTTTTACTGAAATATTTTTTTATTCCACCAATAACTTTAACTTCCATAACTATTTTTCTATCTCCTCTAGAGGCTAGAAGGTCGGGAGAAGGATACCTTCCAGAGCCTGAACCTGCAACTCTTACGCAAACCCACCCATTGTCCCAAAATCTGTGTATAAGTTCATTTTCTGCCAAAGTTCCTTTTGCTTTTCTAAATCTGAATGATTTTGCCATCTCTACTTGATATCAGTTAAAAATCTATATAAATTTTTGTCATTTAAGTTTTATAGGAAATGAAAAATAAATTTATTTTGTTCGATTTTGATGGAACGATTGCTGATGATTTAAAAGTTGTAATTGATACAGAGAATTTCCTGCATGACAAGTATGGATATACAACCTTTACTCAGAATAAATTAAGAAGGGATTCAAAATTTAAACTTTTATTTAAAGATTTGAAACTAAAATTAACTACGTTGCCTCTATTTTATTGGAGGTTTCGCAATGCTTTTGAAAAAAATTTCAAAAAAATAAAAGTGTTTCCCGGGATTAAGGATTTAATGAGAAAACTACAAAAAGATGGTTTTAAAATTGGAATTTTATCTTCATGTATTTCTCCTCATCCTAGTGAACATATTTGGGAGTTTCTAAAAAAGAATCAGATTTATAATGTTGAATTTGTAAGACATACACACATTCTTGGTAAAACTTTTTCTCTCAAGAAAATTATGGAAGAGTATGATTTGAGCCCTAGTGAGATTATATATGTTGGAGATAGAGTAAGTGATGTTAATTCATGTAAAGTTTTAGGAATTGAAACTGTTGCTGTAACTTGGGGTTATGGAACAAATTCTGATTTAGTAAAGTCCAGACCTCATTATATTGTAAATAATTCTGAGGAACTTTATAATGTATTGGTGAATTAATTAAATTAAATATGATATTCTTCGTGAGCCATATATTCTTCAATTGCTTTTACAGGTTCGATTTTATTGTTTAAAATGTCCCATAATGTTTTAATTAATGGAATTCTCAGATCTTCAATTCCTTTAATTTTCATAACTTCACGAATTGCATAAACTCCTTCAGGCAGATAATTTATAGAATTTAAAATCTCATCAAGTGAGTTATGTTTTTTAAGTAATTTTTTTTCAATTAGATCAAGTCCAAATCTTCTATTTCTTCCATGGATGGAACTACAAGTAACTAGTAAGTCTCCTGCTCCAGTAAGCCCTAAAAATGTGCTTGCTTTAACTTCTCCGAAAAGTACTGCAATTCTTTGTATTTCAACTAAACCTCTTGAATATAAATAGCTCTCTGTGTTGTCTCCGACTTTAGAGTTTGAATTTTTTAAAGCATCAAGTATTCCGTAAAAAATTGCAATGATATTTTTGAGTGCAGCCCCAGTTTGTGCTCCAACTATATCTGTTGTTCTATGGACTCTTATATGTCCATTTGAGATTAGGCTATCAAAGAAATGCCGAGTTTTTTTATCTTTTGATGAAACTACAATTCCAGAATAAACATTATTTGCAATCTCTTCTGCATGAGTTGGTCCTGAGACATAAGCTAGGTTGTTGTTTGGGAAAATTGTTTTTAGAGCATCTAAGATTAGAGTTGGTTTTCGATTAATTTCTAGAAAACCTTTAGTTAGGCAGCTGATAGGAATATCTTCTTTTACATATTTTTTCATATCTCTTGCAATATTTATTAAAAAAGTTGATGGTGCTATAAGAAAAATTGCGGTAGTATTTTCAAGTGCTTCTTTTAGTGAAGTTGTTGCAATGATATTTTCTGGAAGTTTAATATTTGGTAAGAATTTCGAGTTGGTTTTTTTTCCATTTATTTCTTTGGCAACTTCAGATTCATATGCCCAGATTTTGACTGCATATCCTTTATCTCCGAGTATTTTTGCAATTGCAGTTCCAAATCCTCCTGCTCCTATAATTGAGATTATCATAC
>CAZLRR010000020.1:2502-18906 GCA_964562045.1 uncultured Methanosarcinales archaeon | reverse complement strand
AAACCTGTTCAAGTTGAAGTTCCTGTAAGAATTGATGAAACTGTATGTTCAGCATTTAGATTTACAGATCCAGAGCAATTCAGGCCTCAAATGCCGGCTGGTTACTCTGATTACTCTGCAGAAACACAAATTGATTTATACATTAAAAATACTCAAACAGGAACTCAGTACGAACATCAAGCTATTACAATTCCAATTGAAGCTGATACTTGTGCAGGACTTGCAGCGTTCTCATGGACACCAGATTCCTCATTAGAAAACACACAAGTAACTTTTAGAGCAGAAACTGATGTAACAGATAATCAGGTTGTAACCTCTATCCCTGATTGGACTGAAGCAGTTGAAACAGTTTATCCTGAAAACCTTGATGGAACTTGTTGGGCAAGAGCTTACGATTTTACTCTTTCCAATACAAATGAATTTGATTTAACTCCTAGTGTTGCTCAATATACTCAAGGAGAAACTTTGTTTGCATTATTTAGAGCAGCAGCTTATAGAGATAATTCAATCACTCCAATGAACTTTGAATATAAAGTTTATTTTAACGGAGCATTAGAATTAACAGAGAGTGTGTCTGCTGTGTCAGATTTAACTGAATTTAATCACGAACTAACACAAATCACATCAACACTTGAACCTGGAAGTTATACTGTAAAATTAGAAGTAACTCCTGTTGGAACAAATTGTGATATTAGAGAATCTGTTGAACAAATTCAGAACCTTCAGGTTTTAGCTCCGGAATTATATGATGTAACATTTATTGTAAGAGATGAAGATTCAAACAGACTTGAAAATGCTCAAATTAACTTGGAATTACTTGCAGCAGATGATTATTATGTAACTCCTCCAACTTATGACTCAACACTTACAACTGATGCTAATGGAATTGTAACATTTACAGACGTTTATGCTGGAAATTATTCCTATGATATTTCCAAAGAGGGTTATACTTCAATTCGTGAAGATTCCAGACACATTGCATCAGATGCTTCAATTTACATTACAATGCCTGAGGAAAACACTGTGCCTATTGTAGCTTTACCTGATAACTTTACTCAGTATTACCAGACTCCGATTTACATTGATTTAAGTGATTATGTATATGATTTCAATGACGGATTTAATGCATTAAACATCTCAACTTCAACAGATGGAAGTATTGATGTAAGTAGAACTGGAAAAACTTTAACAATTAGAGCAACTCAGCCAGTTACAACAAACTTAAGAGTTTATGCAAGAGACCCAAGCGGTTCAATTGCATTTGATGATACAGAAATTATCTTTACAGATAACGAAGTTCCAGTAATTGACACATTCGCAGCAGATCCAAGTGATGGTGCAGCTCCATTTACAACTTATTTCCACGTAGGAGTTAGCGATGATGACGAGAACGTAACTTGTTCAATTTATTATGGAGATGGTACATATGACTTGAATAGAGATTGTGATTCACTAAACAATGTTGAACATACATATGAAGGAATTAACACTTACACCGCAAGACTTATTGTTGAAGACGGAGTAAACGAACCAGTTGAAGCACAGACTCAGATTTTCGTGTTTGAGAGAATTAACCCTTCACCTGTAATTGATCACTTTAACTTAAGTTCAAGTAATGGAATGTATTTACCTACAAATTTAACACTTGACTGGTCTGCAAGTCACACTCATAATTATCCAAATACTTGTACTATTAGAATTGTGCTTGCTAATGAAACTACAGGTACTGATTATCCCGTAAATTGTACAGATACAATAGATATTAATGAATTTAACGTTACAGGCAGTTCAAGATTTATGTTAAGAGTTGAAGATAATGAATCAATTGAAGTAATTAGAATCATTGACAGAAGTTTCTTCTATGAAGAAGAAGTTGATTTAGAACTAGATGATGTTGAGATTATTGTTGAAGACAAACTTGTTCCCGGAGAATTTGAATTCACATTAAAAATCCCAGAAGAGATTGTTGATAGAAGAGTAGTTGAAATTGAGCCAAAAATCAAATTAAATGGTGTTGTTGGTGTATTAACAACTCCTGGAGGAAAATTAAGTAGTAGTGCAATTTCAACAGAAGCAGAAAATGATGCTAACATGTACACATTCAAAGTTGATACTCGTGACTTTAACATTGTTATTCCAAAAGGCGAAGTTGTAACATTACAGGTTATGCTTGAAGATGATTTCGGAACAGATATTACTGTAAATAAATCCGTAGTATTTGGATACGAAGAAACTGAAAGTTCAACACCTTCAATTAGAGGAAAAGGAACTGATGTTATGGATTACATGCAATCTGTTGCAGTTCAAGGATTTGAAGAAGGATTTAACACTGTTGAATTCAAGATTGATAACAATGAAAATGAAGGAAAATCAATTAGTGTTTCAATGATTTCAAACGATTTAGGAATCAGTTATAGCAGTAGAATTGATTTAGGTGCTTATGGTTCAAGAGAAGTTCAGATGCCTGTTTATGTTAAACCAGGAACTGAGCCAGGAATGTATCCTGTAAGATTTAGTGTTTATGATGGAGAAGATAAACAGGTAAGATATTCATTTATTAAAGTGAATGATAATGAGTAAGGAATATAATTCCTTACCTATTTGGGCAAGAGCTGATGTTTTTGATGAAGACTTGCTACTTGAGGAGGAAACAAAAATGGCAGAAGAGAAAAAAATGAGAAAAGACCCACATTTTGAACAGATTGTCGAAGGTAAACATCTCTCAGAAGGTCATAGAACTCCTCCAAATCCTCCTCTTCCCAGTTCTGAAGAAAGTCCAACAAATGTTTTTAAAAGAAATGGTCTTAATGATACTGGGATTCCTATTACTCCCTTTACCCAAGAACCAACAATTGGTGAGCAATCCTCAGGTTCTTATACTGTTACAGAACCGGAACTAAAGAAAATCTGTGAATATTTACATGTTTCTTTTGAGGGTGCAAGAAGTGAAACATTAACATTACCTTGTACGATTGTTAAGGATTCTAATGAGGAAGTTATTTTTGTAAAATACGAAAGCGGGAGTTATGCAATTGGTTTGCCTGTAGTAAAAGAGTTATCACGAAGATATAAAGGGCAAATTAAAGGGCTTGAAGCCACCTTGCAAAAAAACGCTGCCAATCAAGCTAGAATTGAAAATTTAATTACCGAGGTGGAGAAGTTAGAAGAAGAGAATCGTGATTATCAAGCAACTATTGAGGCTCTAAAACAAACTTTAGCTATTCAAGGACAGGCTAGTATTCCTAGAGGGTCTGAAACTCATCCCAAAACAAGAAAGTCTCATCCGGTTTTGAAAGGAGTTGGTTATGCTGCATTAGGTTTAGTAGTGGTGGCAGCTCTTTCTGCGGGAGGAAGTTATCTTGGAAGTTTAGTTCATGAAAGAGGAGACTTTTCGAAAGCGAATTCCACATTAAAAAAAAACATTGAATATGTTTTAGACAGAATCAAAGGTCAAGAATAATCTCCTGCTTTTTGAAATCAATTTTTTTAACTAACTTTTTCAATTCAGGATTATTTTCAATAGTTTCTAAAACTGACTCTTTACCTTTTTCTTTCAACCCTTTACTAATCCCTTTCAAAAGCTCATCAATAAGAGCATAATTTTCATAAATTTTATTCCCAAAAGCGTTATTTCTCTCGTATTCCTGTAAGTTCTCTCCCCATTGTATTTTTTGCTTTTCAAGACGATTCTTAAGCTTTTTTAGCTCACTTTCAAATCTTTTAGTCTTCTCGTCTACTGACTTTAAAAAATCGCTAAAATAAAGTCTTAAAGCTTCATTAAAAGTTTGAACTTTCTTTGTATTTTGGCAAGTTTTAAATTCAAAAGGAAAGAAATCAATAACTTTTCCATTCTCTTCTAAAATTCTTGCATCAAGTTCTTTGTCCAAAAAACTCAATATTGCGGAAATTAATTTTTCTGAGTCGGGATTTTTGGATTTTTTATCAATATCTGCAAGTTCACAAATTTCTTCTGCGTTCTTTCCTCCAATTCCAAACTTGATTGCAAGAAACTTAACAATTTCCAAATCTGTCTCTGAAAGTTCTTTATTCAGAGCTTTCTTATCAGGATTAAAAAAATCTAACATTCTTTTAGGCGGAAATTCATATTTTCGGTGAACTTTCATACTTCTATCTTTGAAGGTTTTCTTAATTAATGAATTCATAATGTTTAGCTTTGAATCTGTTAAGATAATGTTTCCATTGGCAAAAACTTCAATGAATAAAAAATAAGTTTTCAAGTCTTCGTTTTCTTTTTTTTCAATTTCTATTTTTAGGATTCTTTCGCCCTTTATTGCTTCAATTTTACGTATAAAGGAATTTCCTAGATATTTTCGCAAATGCTGTACAAAAGAGTTTGGTATTTGTGAGTCTTCATGTTTTTCTTTGTCAACATAGAGAAATTTGGAGATTTTATTTACTAAAAACCAATTCCCTTGTCCTCTAACATAGATTTTCATATAAAAAACGTCATTATCTAGATAGAATGTATCAATTCGCTCATCTATCAAAAAATTAAGTTCTTTTGATAAAAAATATAAATCAAGTGATGAAAAAGCTTTCATAAAATATTGAGGTGAGTTTTCTTTATATTTTTTGTGTTTAGAAAAAAATGTTTACCAATGGTAATTTTCTAAAATGTAGTTTTAGATTAGGTTTTTTGAAAATTTCTTTGGATTACGAGAATTATTTTTATTAAAAATCGGAAATTGTCCTTTTTCGCTTCCGTTTTTATCCATTTTTTTGATTTTTTTCAAAAAACGATAGATTTATAAATTCTGAAGAAGTTATATACGATAAGTGGTAACACTTGTTTTGGATGATGGATTTAGAGATGGATGATAATTTGCCGAATCAGGGAGCAAGGAATAGTGGGTTATTAGGAAAAATTTTATCTTTTTCTTTAGCAGCAGGAATTCTAGTTGGAGGAACTGCATGGGGTATTAATAAAGCATACGAAGGAAATAAACGTACGCAGGAGACTTTAGTTAATCAGGCAATGATTGTTGGCCCAAATAATTGGTATGAACAAAGATTAGATTCTGTGCCACAATATGCAAGAGAGGAGTTTTCTGAAGATTTTGATCTGCAAAACCAATATTGGCTTAGAATAAGGGAACAAGCACAGCAAAGGTTGGATGGGAGAGAAAAGAAAGAAACAGATATAACTTATAGAATTTCTGAGTAATTTTTACAAAATAATAAAAACTTTTAAATAGGCATTATTTTTAGATTTAATTATGACACTTGAAGTTTTGAAAGGATGTAGTGATTCTTTGCCTGCTGAGCAAATACAAATTAATAGAATTTTAGATATTATTAGAAATAATTTTGAAAAATATGGATTTCGTCCGTTTGATACTCCAACTATTGAGTATTTGGATGTTTTAGCAAGAAAATATGATGAAGATGCTGAAATTGTTCAGGAAATTTTTAAAGTAACTGATAGAGGAAATCGAAAACTTGGTTTGAGATATGATTTAACAACGCCTCTTTCTCGTTATGTGGCTTCTCAAAAACAATTAAAACTCCCTTTTAGAAGATATGCTATTGGGAAAGTTTTCAGAGATGGTCCAATTAAAAAAGGAAGAGTTCGAGAATTTATTCAGTGTGATGGTGATGTTATAGGGATTACAGGAATAGAAATTGAAGCAGAAATTTTAGAGATGTTTTTTAATACATATAAAGAGCTCGGGATTGATGTAGTAATTGAAGTGAATAATAATAAAATTTTAAGGGGGGCCTTATTACAAGAAAATTTTAAGGAAAAAGAACTTGATTCCTTAATTTTATCTATTGATAAACTAAAAAAGATTGGACTTAAAGGAGTTTTGGATGAGATTAAAGGTAAGGGATTAGAGACAAAGCGTGCAGAAAATGCAATTAAAATTTTGCAGTCTAAAGATTTTAAAGAAATTAAAAAACTTGCAAAAAGTGAGCTTTTAAAAGAAGGAATTGCTGAACTTGAAGAGTTAACAAATCTTCTAAATAGCTTAAAAGTCGTTTTTAGAGTTAATTTCTCTATGTCAAGAGGACTTGCTATCTATTCAGGAAATATTTGGGAAGCATATGAAAAAGATGAAAGAGTAACTTCCTCAATTGGCGCAGGAGGAAGGTTTGATAAAATTATTGGTGAGTATTCTGGTGATGGGAGAGAGTTTCCCGCAGTTGGAGTTAGCTTTGGTTTAGTTCCAATTTTGGCATGTTTGAATGAGGAAAAAAGAGAGGGTACTGCTGAGATTTTAGTAGTTCCACTCTCAGAAGGTTTAACAAAAGATGCTTTAAAACTTGCAAACAAACTTAGAAAAAAAGAAAATGTTGAGATTTGTTATGATTATAAATTAAAAAAAGCGTTTTCTTATGCGCAATATTTGGGAATTCAAAAGATTGCAATTCTTGGCGAAAAGGATAAAGAGCAGGGAGTTTACACTCTAAAAGATATTGATTCTGGAAAAGAAGAAAAAGTTAAATTATAATTTGTTTAAATGTTTAAGTGCAAAAATCACAAATGCTATTACAAAACCTACAAATAAGAATATTAAAATCCCTGCGATTATTGTCATTTTTTTGAATTTTTGTAAATCTTTCTTATTAGGTTTGGTGTTTTCTATCTTATTAATTATGTCTGGATGTTGTGATTTAAGTTTATAAAATATTTTTTTATATGAAAGGAATTTATATGTTACAACAGATAAAACAATTAATATGATTATTATCTTAGTTATAAATTCTATCATCTCCTTTTTCATAAAAAATCTAAAAACTTCTATTAGCAAATAGATAATGTTAATACTTAAAAAAAATTTGTAAAAAAGAAATTTTCTTCTGATTTTTGATATTTTTTCATACATTTTAGTATTTTCCATAATTCTAGAAATAATGTTTTGTTTATTAATTTTGTTTTTTTGCAGTAGTTGAACCTTAATTTTTAAGTTTAAAAACTACTTTGAGTAAGGGTGCAACAAAGAAATTTATTGACGAATTTATTATTTTGAATTTACAATAAACTTTATATAAACCTTCTTATTTATTTATAATATGACTATTGAAATTCCGAAAAATTTACCTATTCAGCCAGTTTTAAATCTTGGTATTGTGGGGCATGTAGACCATGGTAAGACTACTTTGACTAAATTATTGTCCGGAAAGTGGACTGATACGCATTCTCTGGAGAAAAAGAGAGGAATTACTATTAAGTTAGGTTATACGAATTTTACAATTCATTATGATGAAAAAACTAATATTTTTTCAGTAAAGGAAGGTTCTCCAGTGAAAAAAGTGTCTATTGTTGATGCTCCGGGTCACGAATCTTTTATGGGAACTATGATTTCAGGGGCTGCAGTTATGGATGCAGCAATTTTGGTGATTACTGCTGATCAACCTTGTCCTCAACCTCAAACTATTGAACATTTGAAAGCGCTTGATATTGCGGGAATTAAAGATATTATTGTTATTCAAAATAAAATTGATTTGGTTACAAAAGAAGAAGCAATTGAACATTTTCATCAAGTTAAGAAGTTTTTAAAAGGAACAATTGCAGAAAATGCTCCGATTTTGCCTCTTTCAGCACAGCATAGTGTTAATATTTCTCCTTTGCTTGAGAAAGTTTATGAGTTGAAAAATAGAAAAATCGATAGAAGCGAGAAACCTTTAATGAATATTGTTAGGTCTTTTGATATTAATAAGCCAGGAATGGATATCGAGGAAGTTAATGGGGGAGTACTTGGTGGAGCAATTACGAGTGGAGAGTTTAAAGTTGGTGACGAAATTGAGATAAAACCTGGTCTTCCAATTCAAAAAGAAGGAAAACAGGTTTTGAGGACAATTAATGCTAAGATTAAGGGATTAAAATCAGATAAAGATTCTCTAGAGAAAGCAACTATTGGTGGTAGTGTTGCGATTATTACTGATTTAGATCCTATTATGACTCATAAAGATGCTTTAGTTGGTCAAATGGCTGGACCTGTGGGGAGTTTGCCTGAGGCTTTAATGCAGGTTACTTTTGAACCTAAATTATTTGACAAGGTTGTAACTTCTGAGGGTGATTTAGATGTTAAGGATATTATTTTAGGTGAACCTTTGATGATGATTGTAAATTCAATGACAACGGTTGGAGTTGCATCAAAAGCTAATCCTCGAGAAGTAACTGTTAATTTGAAGAGAGCAGTTATGGGTTTTAAAGATGATAGGGTTGTAATTTTTAAACGATTTGCAGGAAATAAGTGGAGAATTGCAGGATATGGAGTTTTGAAACTCTGATTTTTTAGTTAGTTTTGGTTTATTTGTTTCATTCACTTGTTAAGTAGTTCTAACTTTTTGTCTTCTTTTTTAAAAAAGTTTATAAATTCCAAAGTGTAGGTTTTTTTAAATATGGGATTTTTTAAGAACTTATTTGGTTTTAGTTTCTACCTTGAAGAAGGTCAGATGATTTTGAAGTCACATCTTAAATATTTTAGAAAAGAGTTAAATATGACTCAAAAAATGTTAGCAGATTTAGTTGGTGTTAGAAGAGAAACTATTATTTTTTTAGAAAAAGGCATATATAATCCTTCTTTAAAGTTAGCATATAAAATTTCTATTGTTTTGGGTAAGAAAATTGATGAGATTTTTGAATATGGTGTTAAATCTTCATAACATTCCGTTTTAATCTCACAAGAATTACGAAAAGATATAATCTAGTTCTCTTCTAAATTTTTATGAAAAAGGCATATTTCCTGTTATTATTATTGTTATTTTTGCCATTATTAGTTTTTTCAAGCGGTTGGCATCCGGCAAATGAAGTTTTGTCTGGTGATTTTGAAGGCACTTACAATTTTACAGATACTATTTGTATTCGTGGTGATTGTAGAATTGAGTGGCCTGATGTTTCTGGTGCTGAGACAGATCCTATCTATTCTGGTGATCCTGCTTCTGGTATTACATCTTCAGACATTTCTAATTGGGATTCTGCATATAGTTGGGGAGATCATGCTAGTGAGGGTTACTTAAAATCTTTCACTGAAACTGACCCGCAGGTTGGAAGTTTGACAAGTGGTAAATGGTGTCGAAGTGATGGTTCAAGTGTTATTTGTGATGTTGATATTGTGAATGATACTAATAGTGGTGGAGATATTACCGGAGTTGCTGCTGGAACTGGTTTAACTGGCGGTGGAACTTCTGGGAATGTTACTTTAGGAATCCATACTTCTAATTGGGATGATATTACTGTTAGGGCCTCTTCATCTACTGGAACTGGGAGTGGTTTTTATCAGACAAATTCTGCAACAACTGCCGAGGGTTGGCCAGAGGATGATGGTGGTTGGTATCACTTATTAAATGTTCAGCACAATAATGTTGAGAATAACTATGCTATGCAATTTGCAGGAGATTATCAGGATCAGGATTTATTTTATAGATCTACAAATGATGATGGAACTCAAGCTTGGGGGAGAGTTTGGACTTCTTTAACTGATGGTTCGGGTAGCGGTTTGGATGCCGATTTGCTTGATGGAATTAATTCAGCATCATTTTTAAGAAGCGATACAGATGATGAAGTCTCAAATGCTGGAGTTGAAATTTCTTTTCATTCAAATGATGAGATTGAAGCAGGCACTGGAGATCACGCTACTTTAGAAGTTTATCAAGATACTGGTGGCGCAGATGCTTTTATGCAATTTCATGTTGAAGGAGACTATGGAGTTAATTTTGGTCTTGATGGTTCAACTAACGATTTGGTTGTTGGTGGTTGGTCAATGGGTAACGGCGTTAAACATAGAATTTGGCATGCAGGAAATGATGGAACAGGAAGTGGTCTTGATGCTGATTTGTTAGATGGCTTGGATTCCTCAAAATTTGTTGTTCGTTCTTTAAGTAGTTATGATTTTGATGATGTTTTAAATTCTGCGGATATTCCAAGTGGTCTTTCTAATATATATACAGATGTTGGTGTTAGTCCCGGAGGTAGTTGGGGTACTGGACTTACTGTTAAATCAGTAACTAATCGAGGTTTTCAACTTGGTGTTAGTCATGTTCAAGAAGAAATTTATTTCAGAAATACAAATTCTGATGGGAATTCTTGGCAGGACTGGAGAGAATTATGGCATTCAGGAAATGATGGAACTGGTAGCGGTTTAGATGCTGATATGCTTGATGGTCAACATGCTAGTGCTTTTGCTTCTTCTTCTGATTTGGGTAATTATGTTTTGAAATCTGGAGACACTATGTCAGGGAATTTAAATGTGAATGCTCTAATATATGCAAATTATGCTGTTTTTAAGCCACAAGATACAGGAAACGAGGGTGGAGAAGTATCATTTGAGGGTGCTGGGAGTAATAGTGACATTCGAATTGATAATTATGCAGGACATTTTAGAATTGTCACTGGTTCAACACCTAGTGAAGTGTTTCGTATAACTGAAGGAGGTAAAGTTGGTATTTTGACTGGAAGTCCTATTACTCAATTAGATGTTGTAGGAAATACGCGTACTACGGGAAGTTATCAAGTTGCATCAGGAAATGGTAATGGATATAAATTTTGGGATTCTGATGCATATAAGATTTATATGTCTGGTTCTGTGGACACAACTTGGGGTGGTAAATTGGACGGTGATTCAGATTACAATATGTATTTTAAAATGCAAGGTGGAACAGATAGAGGTTTTGTTTTTAAGAACGGGGATACTCCTGTTGCTCAAATTGATGGTAAGGGAAGAGTTTATGCAAAAGATGGTTTTCATGTTGTTCGAAAAGATGACATTTCTACAAGAACAAACTCAGGTTTTTATGAAACTTCTACTGCTACTCATGCTGAAGGTTGGCCTTTAGATGACGATGGTTGGATGCACATGATATCTTCAACTCATAGTTCGGAATCAAGTTATTACTCAATGCAACTTGCAAGTGATTTTAATTCACAAGATGATTTGTATTTTAGAGCAACATCTGATGATGGTAATAAGGCTTGGAGTGAAGTTTGGACATCTTCTAGTGATGGTTCCGGTAGTGGTTTAGATGCTGATACTGTTGATGGATACACTCCCGTAAATAAGGCAGGAGATAGTATGACAGGAAAATTAAGTGTTTCAACAAATTTACATAGTAGTATTCAGAGTACTACTACTTCTTCAACATCAGGTTCTACTGGTGTATATGGTGGAGCTACTGCTACTACAGGAAATACTTATGGTGTTATGGGACATTCTTATTCTGATTCTGGTCGTGGAGTTTATGGTTATAATATTGCTTCTTCAGGAACTACTTATGGTGTTTATGGTTCTGTTAATTCTGCTTCTGGTTTTGGACTTTATACTCCTAATCGTGTTGGTGCTTCTCAATATTGTGATGAAAATGGTGCGAATTGTATAGATATAGCTAATGTTGGAAATAAAATTACAACATATGAGTATTGGGGAAGTAGTTCTTGTTCAGCGGGTGATACAGAACTTTATGATGGTTATGCAGCTAATATCAGAGGTTCTGTTGCAGGAGACACCAAATGTGTCGATGATTCTGCTCTTACTGATGGTTCCGGAGGTTATGCACACGAAAGGTTGTATGTGGCATGGAATTCTACTGTTATTCAGGGAGCTTCTAATGATGCAATCGTATGTAGTGTTTGTGAAACTTCTGGAAGTGTTTGTGTTCCTATTTTTGGAAGTTCAAGTTGTCCATCAGGATATACTAAAAAGTATGATGGTTATACTTCATTAATATTTTCTGAGTCAAGTGATGGGGGCGGGGGTGCTGTAAAATGTTTGGAAGACAGTTATGAAGATAATCTTTCAACTACTCATACTTATGTTGATTTTGCAGTTAATTGGGGTGAAATTTCTTCAGACGTAAAAGGACAAAGAGGAACAATTGGTTGTGCAGTTTGTTGTAAGTAATTTTTTTCTACTCACTTCACACTTAAACTTTATAAACCAATTCTTTTCTTATTAATTTATGGACTTTCTAAGAGAGATTAATTTTCCGTACAATTCTGTTCGAAAAGGACAGATGGAGTTTCTTAAACAAGTTGACAAAACTCTTAGAGAGAAAGGATCGATTTTGGTTTCTGCACCTACTGGGCTTGGAAAGACAGTTTCTGCGCTTGCTCCTGCTTTAAAGATTGCAAAGGAGAAGGAACTAACTATTGTTTTTTTAACTTCTAGGCAAACTCAAGCAAATCAGGCAATTAAGACAATTCATGATATTTCTAAAAAGTCAGGAGAGAAGATTAATTACGTGGCTTTTATTGGTAAACGGCATATGTGTTATCATGAGGAAAGAGATTTGTATCCACCACAAGATTTTAATGATTTTTGTAAGAAGACTAAGGAGTTTGGGAAGTGTGAGTATTATAAGAATTTTAAAAATGAGGATTTTGAGGATAAGCAGATTGCAATTATTGATGAGAGTTCTGATAGTTTTATGAGTGTTGAGGGTTTTGTTAGACTTGCGGGTTCAAATAAGTTTTGTCCGTATGAGATGGCGGCTAAAAAGGCTTATAGGTGCGATGTTGTGATTTGTGATTATAATTATTTGTTTTCGAGCGGGATTCAGGAGAACTTTTTAGGAAGAATTGGTAGGAGTTTGGAGGAGTGCGTTTTAATTGTTGATGAGGGCCATAATTTGCCAGACAGAATTAGGAATTCTTATTCGAGTGTTTTATCTACTGAAACTATTAGACTTGCGATAAAAGAGTTAGGGGACCATATTAAGAGTCCTGGTTATGATAGTTTTATTGCTAATTTGAAGGGGGCTTTGGAGGATTTGTATTTTGAGCATCTTTTGGGTGAGAAGAAGGAGTTTTTAATTGAGCCGGGAGTCTTTGAGGATGCGTATATGAATAGATTTTCTTCTTTAGTCGTTATGACTTTGCCACAGATAATTGATAAGCTTAAAGAGGCTGAGAAGTTGATTTTAGAGGACAAAGTTGTTTCGTTTGTTGGGAGAATTGCTAGGTTTTTGCAGAAGTTGAAGGAGTTTGATACTGAAAATTATATTCAGATTTTGGAGAAGGATATTCAGAAGGATAAAACTATTTTATCGCTTAAGCTTAAGTGTATTGATCCTAGTAGTATTGCAGGAGATGTGATTGATAATAGTTATGGCTGTGTTTTGATGTCTGGAACTTTGGCTCCGATTCAAATGTATAGAGATATTTTGGGACTGGGCGTTAATTCTAAGATTTTGGAACTTGAGAGTCCGTTTGAGAAGGAGAATCAGATGATTTTGGTTGATGATGAGGTGACTAGTAAGTATAATTTGCGTGGAAGAGATATGTATGGAAAGATTGGAAAGCGGATTCAGGAGTATTTGAAGGCTGGAGCTGGGAGAAATGCTATTGTGTTTTTCCCGTCATATAATTTTATGGAGATGGTTTTAGAGCATGTTGATTTGGTAGGCATGAATAGGAAGATGTTTAAGGAGCAGAGGTTTATGACTAAGGAGAAGAAGGAGGATTATGTTGAGGGGTTTAAGGAGACTTCTTTTGATGGTAAGTCTAGGGTTTTGTTTGCGGTTACTTCTGGTTCGTTTGCTGAGGGGCTTGATTTGCCTAATGAGGCTTTGGAGCTTGTAATTGTTGTGGGGCTTCCTTTATCTGTTCCTGATGTGACTAGTGATAGTATTATTTTGCATTATGATAAGAAGTTTAGAAAGGGTCAGCTTTATGGGTATATTTTTCCTGCGATGAATAAGATTGTTCAGGCTGCGGGTCGTTGTATTAGAACTGAGCAGGATAGGGGAGTTATTGTTTTGATGGATAATAGATATTTGTGGCCGCTTTATGCTCAGAGTTTTCCTAAGCATTGGCATATGAGGTGCGTTAAGGAGATTCCAGAAGTAATAAGTAATTTTTTCAATTGAGTTTTGAGTTTTATAAATTGGATTGTGATTGATTTGGTTTGGTTTTTTTAAGTGACAGATTAAGTTTTTAAAGTGTGAGTGTTGGTTTTTTTTATGGATACACAGACTTGGTCAGCTAAAGAGAGCAGAGTTGTTTCATTGATGAAGCAAGCATTGGCTGTTTCTAGCAATGATTTTTTTAAAGCATATGAACCTTCTAGAGAAGAGTCTATTCTAGATTTTTTTTCTCGAACAATTTATGGTGCACCTGATTTTAGTAGTTATGAACAAAGTTTTGAAAATGTAAAAGATAATTTGGGTTCAAATCCTTCTAATGAGGAGAGAAGGTTAGCGTTTGAAAAAGTGTTAAGATTACAACAAGATTTTTTTAGAAGCCATCACGAAGAATTTTTTAATTATTTTAGACCTGCATTGGCTTTTTTGAATGTTTATGGAAGAATGCTTCGAAAATTTGATGATGTTTTTGCTGTAAATGTTAAAACTTTAAATGAAACAAGGGCGCATAATGAGAAAAAACCAAAAGTAGAGGGCCGTATTCGGGCTTTGGAAGCTGAATTGAATAAAGGTAAGATTTTTGCAGGATTTGGAAATAAGATTACTTTTGAAGATGTTAATTATTTTTGTGAGCATTTTAGTACTTCTTCTGTAGAGAATTTGATTAAAAATATATCTTGGTATTTAATAAGAGTCGAGTATTATGTTTATTCTATGCCAGATTCTAGATTTGCAAAGGATTTGCGTGAGGTTAGTGGAAGTCAAAAAACAGATTTTAGTGATGTATATTCACTATTAGAAGGAAATATAATAAGGCCTTTTATTTCACATGGTAATACTTTAAGAAGACCAATTCCAGAAATTGTTTTTAGGGATGTTGTGAATAGATTTGAATTTACCAGAAAATTATTTAGGAGATTTATTCCTTCCAAATTTGGTTATTGTAAGAAAAAAAATAAGCCTATTGAAATGGAATGGGACGACACTCCAATGCCTGATAGTTATAGACCATATACACAACCAGATATGGAAGGTAAAGAGTTTGTTTCTCCGGATGAAGAGGCATTTAGGCAAGCTTGCAAAGATGTAATTAGAAGTTCTGAGAGTGATTTTAGGGATTGGGAAACTTAATTCTTTATTGTTGAGAATAAGAGGGATTTGTGAATCTTCTTGTAGGTCCTCTTAATCTTCTTATTTCTTTAGAAGTATGTTTTACAAATTGATTTACTGTTTGATATTCTAGTTCAAATACTATTGTTAATGCATATTCTCCAATTTCGGGTTTTTCTTTTAAAAATTTAATCAATGTCTCTCTTTCCCAATTTTCTAGTTGTCCAAGGGGTTGTTCAGGTGCAGGAGGCAAGTTAAATCTTTGAGAGATTGCTTGATATACTGCAATTTCTGTAGTTGAAGTATAAGGAGGGACTTCATCATCAGAACATTGGGTTGTTTTTCTTCTTTGTTTTCTTATGTCATATGGGTTAGTTAGTTCTGAATCTAATTTATCTAAAATTCCATCAAGATCTTGTGGTTTTCCCCTTCCTCTTCTTAAACCTAAGAATCCCATTTTGTTATATAATATGTAATTCTAAATTTATAAAGCTATCTGAGGAATTGTAGATTATTTTTAAAATAAAAATTTTTCGGGATAAATTTTTTAAATTTTTGCAGTTTGGGGTTTATAAGACTTGTGTCATTTTTTCGTTAAACACCACAACCTTTATAAATTACCATTTATAAATGTATTTATAAAACAAAATGGCAGACATGATTTTAGCATATGAAGTACGGCCAGATGGTGGAGAGGTAGAGTTTGAGACTCTAAAAGCCAAAGTTGAAGAAACTGTTAAGGCTTACGCAGATAAGATTATTATCAAAGAAATTAAAGAAGCTCCAATGGGTTTTGGTCTAATGGCAGTTTTTGTTGAATTTCAGCTTGATGAGACTCTTGGTAGTGAAAATCTTGAGAACAATTTGCTTGCACTTGAGGAAGTGGGAGACGTAGTTGTTAAAAAGATGGACAGACTTTAATGAAAAAAATTAAAAAATGAACGCAAACACAAAAATTGTAAACATTGTTATTTCAACATCTCTTGATCATAAAATTCCGCTTGAGAGATTGATTATGGATTTACCTAATACAGAGTATAATCCTGAGCAGTTCCCTGGACTGATTATGAAGATTAGAGAACCAAAAGCATCATTTTTGATTTTCTCTTCTGGAAAAGTTGTTTGTACAGGAACAAAATCCTTGGCAGAAGTTGATGATGCAATTGCAAAACTTATTGAGTATTTAGCAAAAGTTGATATTGAAATTACAATTAAGCCAAAAATCAGAGTTGAGAACATTGTAGCATCTTCAGATATTGATATGAAATTAGATTTGAACGAGATTGCTATTAAATTAACTAATGTAGAATATGAACCTGAGCAGTTCCCGGGGTTAGTTTTCAAAATCAACGATGAGACAAAAGCAACATTTTTAATTTTCGGAAATGGAAAAATTGTTTGTACAGGAACAAAATCCGATGCTCATGTACATGTAGCTATTAAAAACTTGATGGAAACATTCAAGCATTTTGG
>CAZLRR010000020.1:0-2402 GCA_964562045.1 uncultured Methanosarcinales archaeon | reverse complement strand
AAAAACTACAAGTAGTTTTTAAGCCTCAAATTTTTTGCAAACTTTGAGAATAAAGAATTATAAGTAATTTTTAAGTTAATTCTTCTACTGCTTTCATCAAATAGTCAAGTAATGGGACATTACTAAGCCGATTTGATTCAAATTTTAAAAATTCTACTGCTTTCATCAAATAGTTTTATAAAAGAAAATATTTAATAATAATTAAAATGAATAAGTTAGTGGTTTTTGATGATAAAAAGATTAGGAGAACTTGGTTTAATGACGAATGGTGGTATTCTGTAGAAGATATTGTTTACGCAATTACTGAAAGTGTTAATCCTAAAGATTATATAAATAAAATTAGAAGAAGAGATTTAGGTCTTTTAGAAGGGTGGGGACAAATTGTCCATATCCTTGAAATTGAAACAAAGGGAGGAAAGCAGAAAATGAATTGTACTAATACAAAAGGAGCTTTTCGTATAATTCAATCAATTCCATCAAAAAGAGCAGAACCTTTTAAGATGTGGCTTGCACAATTGGGTCAAGAAAGAATTGAAATCTTTTCAGATATTTTATTTCAACAACTTCTTTCCGCCTAAAAAAGGTTGTAATACTTTAGGAACTTTAACATTGCCGTCTTTAGTCTGATGATTCTCAATTAAAGCAATCAAAGCCCTAGTTAATGCAATTGCTGTTGAGTTTAGAGTGTGAACAAATTTGATTTCATTGTTTTCGTCCTGATATCTGGAATTTAACCTTCTAGCACCATAATCTCTATAATTTGAAGCGCTAACCATCTCTCTGTACTTTTCTTGAGATGGAATATATGCTTCTAAATCAAATTTTCGAGCTGCAAAACTTCCAATATCTCCACTACAAATATCAACAATTCGATAAGGAATATCAAGTTCTTTGAAAATTTCTTCTGCATTATCAATTAGTTCCACAAGGAATTTATCTGATTCCTCAGGTTTTGAAAAAATAAACTGCTCAATTTTATTAAAATTGTGAACTCGGAAAATTCCTTTGCTATCTTTTGTAACTCCAGCCTCTTTTCTAAAACATTGGGAAATTCCCGCATATTTAATCGGTAAATCTTTATGAGTTAGAGTTTGACCCTCGTGAAGAAGAGCTAGAGCATGTTCTGATGTTCCAATAAGACATAAATCCTCTTCTGCAATATGATAAATTGCTTCATCAAAATCTGCAAGAGACACTGATTTTCCAATTGATTCTTTTCTAAGCATTGGCGGAACTTCAACAGGAACATATCCTTTTCTTGCAAGTTTTGACATAACATAATTATATAATGCAAGTTCAAGCATTACTAGTTCTCCTTTAATATAATAAAATCTCGCCCCAGAGTGTTTAGCTGCTGTGTCCAAATCGTACCAACCATTTTCTTCACAAAGCTCTATATGGGATTTTGGCGCAAAATCAAATTTAGGTTTATCTTTAAAAGTTCGAAGAGTTACATTTTCTTCATCATCAGCACCAACTGGCACTTCTTCATCTAAAAGGTTTGGAATATTAATTAAAATAGAATTTCTCTCATTTTCGATTTTTTTAAGTTCTTCTTCTTTTTTTTCGATTTTTTCAGCAACTTTTTTAACTTTAGCAATTTGAGATTTGATGTCACCACCTTGCTTTTTTACTTCATTAATTGCCTTTGATTCCTTATTTTTCTCAGCCTTTAGACTATCAAGCTCCTTTTTCTCCTCTCTCCATTTAGTATCAATTTTAAGAACTTTATCAACGATTGTAACATCGAAATCAATTCTCTTTTTAAGGTTTTTTTTAACTAATTCTGGGTTTTCTCTTAGCAATTTTATATCTAACATAACAGAGAGAGATTTTATTAGTTTTTAAAGGTTTTTATTAGTAAAATATATAAATAGTATCGTAGAATAATATTTGGGATGGTTTTAAGTAAGGTTAAAGAAATAGGAATTGGAAAAAAATTAGACTTTTTAGTTAGTAATTATGCTGATGATATTTTGAGTTTAAATTCAGAAGGTTGTGATTTAGATGCAATGATGAGGCAAATAATTTTATCTAGGACATATTTGCAAAATTATGTTAATTTCTTGCAATTTAAGGGTACTGAGGAGGAAAAGAGATTTGGAATTGAAGGTTCCTATCGTTTTGAGAAATTAGATGAGTGTTTAATGTTTTTAATGAGATTCGAGTATGGTATTGAGATTTATTTGAATGAAGATGCTATTTCTTATGAAACCGTAAGCAGAGTTTAAATTTGAACATTTCTTAAAATTCTCAATTCGATTTTAAAAATCTTTATAAACATTACAAAATTAATTTATATTAAGGCCCCATAGCATAGCCTGGATAGTGTATCCGGTTTCGGCCCGGATTGCGAGGGTTCGAATCCCTCTGGGGTCGTTTATATTCTGGGATGAGAACCT
>CAZLRR010000019.1:11176-20139 GCA_964562045.1 uncultured Methanosarcinales archaeon | reverse complement strand
TTTTCTTCAGTAGCCGAGCTTAATCCTGCTTCTTTTTCTCAAATTGTAAGTGGTGTAGGAGGACAGATTATTTTTTTAATTGCTTTAGTAGGACTTATGTTTTTAGCACTTGATTTCGAGAAAGATAAAAAGACAAAACCTTATTCAATAATTGTTTCAGTATTTGGTATTTTCTGGTTTGTTTCTATCATTAGCGGCGAGTTTTTGATTTCTTTAACTGCAAATCATGCATTATACTTTTTAGTTTTGTTGTTTTTGCCAATAGGATTAGCAATTCTTTTATCTTTGATTTCAAAGAAAGAAAAATTAGATAAAGTATTTTTGACAATCTTGCTTTCAGTTTGGATGGCAGGAACTATTTATATGAGTCTGAATGGAGTAAGGTTTATTTTGCTTTTAGCGCCAGCATTTGCAATTGGTGCAGGTTTAGGTCTCTATTATATTGCAAAACTTATAAACAGTGTTGTTGAGAGTGAATTTAAAGTAAACAACGAAGTTGGAAAAAAAGCAGTAGGTTTTATTGCCGTTTCTTTGTTATTCATTGTTTTATTTGTGCCAATGGCTCAGGGCGCCCTAGCAATTTCAAAAAATACTGTGCCAAATTTCGATGATGCATGGTACGAAGCTATGTATAACATCAGAGGAAACTCAAGTGAAGATGCAATTATTACATCTTGGTGGGATTTTGGACACTTTTTTGCAACTATTGCTGATAGGGGAGTTACATTTGATGGTGGTTCTCAAACAACTCCGCAGGCTCACTGGGTTGGAAAACTTCTAATGGAAAATGATGAACAAGTTTCTCACGACATTTTAAGAATGCTTATTTGTGGTGGAAATCAGGCATTTGATACAATGAATGAGTATGTTAATGGAACTAACGCAGATGCAGTTAAAATTAATAAAGTTATTTATTCAACATTTGGAAAAGATATTGATGAGACTAGAGGGATTTTAGAGAACAATAATTATTACACTCTCTCTGAGGTTCAAGTTGACAAAATAATGTCAAAACTTGCTTGTGAGGAGCCAAGAGAGAACTTTTTAATTACTTCTGAGGATATGATTAATAAGGCAGGAGTTTGGGCTCACTGGGGAAGTTGGGATTTCACAAAGAAATATACTTATGAAAATTATAAAACAAAAACTGCTGGTGAAATTGCTCTAGCAATTGATGAGAATGAGAGTTTAATTGAGCAATATGTAACTGAACTTAAAACTATTGATGCTAGATCCAAATCAGAGAATATTAAGAGAAATGATTTGATTAATCAATGGTTTGCTCCATATCCTTCATATTTGCCAATGGAAGGAAAATTCAAATTTCCTTGTCAAATTCAAGAAAGTGAGATTGTTTGTCAAAATACTATTAGATTTGATATGAATAAAACTACTATAACTGATAGTTTCCAAGGAGATTTAACTTATAGAAGAGTTTTATTCCCAACAATTAATGAAGATCTTGATGAAATAAATATTTCCGAAGATGGAGACTTTGATGTTCTTTTCTTGCCATCACAGACAGGATTTGATGTAATGCTTGCTCAAACTCCTTTAGGTGGAAGTTTGTTTACAAAACTTTATTTCTTGAATGGTTTTGGAACTACTCAATTTGAGAAGTTTGATGAGAGGGAAGGTGCTGCTGGAAATAGAATTATTGTCTGGAAAACTTTATGGGAAGATCAAGATGATAACCTAACTGAGCAAATGCTTTCAGATTTAAATCCTCAAAGTGCTGAGTTTAATATTTCAGCTGATGAAGTTCAAGAATTAATTGGTAATATTTCCGAATAGAAAATAAAATAAGAATTTTATTTAATTTTTACAATGTCTCCATTGTTTGGTCCAATTCCTACTCCTGCAATTTTCAAATTAGTTTCTTTTTCAACAAATTTAATAAAATCTTTAGCTTCTTGAGGCCACGAATTAAAATCTTCTCCAACGCAGTTATTCCAAGAAGGCATTTTAACAATTTCTGCTTTTAAAGTTCTCAAATCTTTATCAATCCAATTAGGTATTTTGTCATATTTTTTGCCATCAGAACCAATATAATTTAATATCAAAGGAATTTCGCTTAAATGCTCCAAACCATCAAAATGATTAATCCATAATTCTACTTCGTTGCATGTTCCTCTCGCAATTTGATTATAAAGAGTTCTTAATGCAACTAAATCCAGTGGCGCTTTTCCTCTAGGTCTGCCAGTAGTCTCACCGAATTCTGAGTAATAAAGTCTGAAACCATCTCCTTTTTCTTGTTCATCACTTGAATTCATTAATTTAATTGCTAAGGGTTCATATTCTTCTCTTGAGACATTTTCGCTAAGCCCATGATATTTTAATAATTCTGTTTTTCTTGGAGCTTTTGTTCTATCTCCAAACTCGCCAACAAAATATGAATCTCCAACTCTTGAACCGAAAGCTTTTAC
Source organism: uncultured Methanosarcinales archaeon (assembly GCA_964562045.1). GTDB lineage: Archaea > Nanobdellota > Nanobdellia > Woesearchaeales > UBA583 > UBA583. The sequence goes on along the minus strand of CAZLRR010000019.1, from coordinate 17,713 downwards.
AACAGCAATCACTTTTTGTGGTCTTGGAGCAATTTTTTGAGAAGTAAAAAGCCAAGAAGGATCGATAATTGAAGATGTTCCTAACTCAATTCCACTATTAAGTCCTAAAAAATAACTCTGAGAAGTCTCTGCTAAAATCAAAATATCTGAATTTGCTGCTTCAATTAGTTCGTCTTTAATTTCTGTAGAAATGTATTTTTTAACTTCTTCAGCATTTAATTCCTCTAATACTTTTTCGATAGAATATTTTTCAACAAATTCCTTATATTCTTCTTGTGTTGAAACTGCTTTAAATTCTGCATATAAAGAAGGCAACAACGAATTTAATTTTTCTTTAAGATTTTCTTCATTAAGTAAATCTCTTGCCCGAATCCCATCTCTTTTTGATGCATGACAATATACATCTGAAATTCCTGAACCTGTTGATTTAAACCCATTTCTTTTCCCGTCAAGCTTTTCATAAGCTTCTAAAATAATTAAAGCTTCTCCATCAATAAATAATGGTCCTTTGAAATAATTTGCATTTTTAAAATCAGTAATTTCTTTAGCTAGTTTTCTAACTTGGATTGCACAGCCTGAACCAATTACTGAGATAACATTCTCATATCCAACTGTTGAAGGAAGAACATGTCCTGTAACTTTAACTCCATCAACATGAATTGCATGGCCTCCATTTGGTCCACCATTAATTCTTACGCAATATCCACAAACTTTTTTATTTGCTAATATTGAAAAATAACTAAGCTTTTTATTTGAAAGTTCTTTTGCAATAGTTGCGGCCTGTTTTCCTTTTCCTTCGTCACCGAAAAATCCACCTAAAACTGTAATAATTTTTGACATTATTTCTCACTAGTAAAATTATTATTAAATCTTTTATATGTTTTATTATTTAAGTAGAAATATCTCAAAAAGAAATAAAAAAGAGAAGTTTACTGATTTATTGTTTTGCATAAGCTAAACAATGACCAATAATTGCTAATGCAATTATTGATTCTCAGTAAGTCCTTTTCTGTTTCTGATTTGTTTAACAATGTTATCTTGCAACTCTCTAGGTAGTTGTTCGAAGTTCTGTGATTTAACAAAGAATGAACCTCTTCCTCCTGTAGCTGATCTTAAATCTCCAGTCATTCCGAAAGTTTCAGCTACTGGGACTTTAGCAATGATTGTCATATTATCTTCTTCGATAACCATGTCAAGTACTTGACCTCTTCTGTTCTGGATTACTGCTGAAACATTACCCATCATATCTTGAGGGCAATCTACTTGAATAACTTGTACTGGCTCGAAAAGTACAGGTCCTGAAGCTAGAATCGCTTCTTTAAGACCATCTCTAATTGCAGGATAAACTTGTCCTGGCCCTCTGTGGATACTATCTTCGTGAAGGGCAACATCTAACAGTTTAACTTTCATCTTAACACAACCTTCTCTTGCAATTGGTCCTGCTTTAATCATTTCCTCAAATCCGTCTAACACAAGCTCGATAACTTCATTTAAAGCAACAATACCTCTAGTCATATCAATGAAGACATTACCTTGGAAAATATCTTTAACTCTTTCAGCTTCATCTTTATCAAGACCTTTGGAAGCTAGAAGATCCCAGAATTCTCTGTCTTTCTTCTTAACTCTTCCTTCATGAATTTCACCATTATGAACTGCCTCGTAAAACTCTTCATTAATCGGTTCAACAGTCATATAAAATTTATTGTGTTTATTAGGTGATTTTCCTTCAACTTCTTGAGATTTCTTTGTAATTGATTCTCTATATACAACAATTGGGGGTGAAACTTTAATTTCTAGACCTTTTTCTTCTTTAATTCTGTTAGTTATAACTTCAAGATGTAGTTCTCCCATACCAGAAATTAAGAATTCTCCTGTTTCTTCGTTAATTGTAACTTTAAGTGAAGGGTCTTCTTTTCCTACAACTTTTAGAGTTTCAACCAATTTTGGCAAATCCGCAGGTTTTGTTGGTTCAACAGCAACAGTTACAACTGGTTCGAAAATGTGTTGGATATCTTCGAAAGGTGTAATTTGTTTTGTTGAAACCGTCTCTCCTACATTTACATCTTTAAGTCCTGCAATTCCACAAATATTTCCTGCAACCGCACTCTCAATTTGAACTCTCTGAGGGCCTTTGGAAATAAATACTTGCTGAACTCTTCCCTTTGTACCTTTTGAAGTTATAACTTCCATACCTTTTTTAACTGTTCCTGAGAAAAGTCTTCCAGTACAAACTTCTCCTGCGTGTTTATCTTGTGTAATTTTTGTAATCACAAATCCAAGTTCTCCTGTAGGATCACATGAAGCTAAATCTTTTCCTTCTTTTGAAGTGTCATCACCAGGCCAAATTAATGGAATTCTGTATTTTTGTGCTTCAACTGGGTTTGGAAGGTGTTCAACTACGGAGTTTAATAAAACTTCATGAAGTGGAGCTTCTTTACCAAGCTTTTTGATTTCTTCTGGGTCTTCAGAATCATAAACATCAATAATTTTTGCAAATGTTAATCCTTTCTTTTTCATATAAGGAACCGAAAGAGCCCAGTTTGAATAAGCTGAACCGAAAATTACTGAACCATCTTGAACATTTACTTTCCATTTCTGTTTAAATTCTGCTGGAGCAATTTTTTCAATAAGTTCATTTAGTTTATTAATAATTCTAATAAATCTTTCCTGCATCATTTCAGGAGTTAATTTCAATTCTTTAATTAGTCTATCAACTTTATTAATAAAGAGAATAGGTTTAACTTTTTCTTTCAAAGCTTGTCTTAGAACGGTTTCGGTCTGAGGCATAATTCCTTCAACAGCACAGGACAATACAACTGCACCATCTACTGCTCTCATGGCTCTTGTAACGTCTCCTCCGAAATCTACGTGTCCTGGAGTGTCAATTAAGTTGATTAGAAAATCTGTACTATCAACTGTGTGAACCATTGAAACGTTAGCAGCATCGATTGTAATACCTCTTGCTGCTTCATCTTCATGAAAATCCATGAATCTCTGTTTACCTGCAAGTTCTTCTGAGATCATACCTGCACCAGACAATAAATTGTCTGAAAGTGTTGTTTTACCATGGTCAATATGTGCCGCGATTGCAATGTTTCTAATTAAATTAGGTTTTTTCATTGCATTCATAACAGCTTGTCCTAGATCTTTTGCCATTTGTTTTAAATCACCTATAATAATATAGTATACATAATGGTAAATGGTAAGTCTTTATAAATTTTAAGATTTAATCTGAGATTATTAAAGACTTTTAGCAAACTCCAAAGCTTCTTTTTTTGTATTGATTTTGCCTAGGATGTATTCTTTTTTAACTTTTAGAAGTATTTCTCCCATCTCTTTTCCGGGGATTACTCCAATTTCTGCTAAATCCTTTCCAGTAATTAAGGTGAACTTTTTAACTTGACTGCATCTTTCTTTATCTTTTTTGAACTCTTTTTCGAACTTTTCCAAATTTTTCATATCAAAACTTTTTGCCTTTAAGAATTCAACTAAATTTCCAAAATTATCATTACAAACTAATTCAATTCTTTCGTATTCTGACATCTCTTTCCATTTCTGCAAAACATTTGAATTTTGGACGATCCAGATAATGTCTTGCTTTGTTTTATTATCAAAAGTCAAACTCCTCAAAAATGAAGAAATGTCCTCCTTTTCCTCAAAAAGAAGTGCATATCTAACTTTTAAATTTGGTTTTGTTTTACTTAGATTTTGAACTATTTTTTTATCAAATTTAAACTCAAACATATTTTCAAAAAGTCCAAGCTCCGAACATAATAGAACATAATCTGCGCACTTTTCACTCAAAATAATCTTATCAAATTCTTGTTTTATTCTCTCTTTTGAAATATTGGAAATTTTTTCTGAATTTTTCTTTATTGCATCCAAAGTTTTTGGCTCGATTTCAAAATTTTTCGCTGCTGCAAACCTCACTGCTCTAAGCATTCTCAAATAATCTTCTGCAAACCTCTCATTTGGGTCTCTTATTGCTCTTATAACTTTATCTTTCAAATCTTTTTGCCCGTCAAAATAATCTAAAAGTTCATCATTTGTTGGGTCATAAAACATTGCATTTATTGTAAAATCTCGTCTTGCCGCATCTTCTTTTGCATTGTTTACAAAAAACACTTTCTCGGGTCTTCTACCATCAGAATATTCATCTTCTCCACGAAAAGTTGCAATCTCATAATGAATTTTATCAATCACTGCCATAACAATATTAAAACTCTCTCCAATTTCAAGAAACTTAACTTCTGGAATTTTAGATAAACTCTTTTTAATCTCCTCGGGTTTTGCACTTGTTGCAATATCTATATCTTTTAATTCTTCTCCAAGAAGCAAATCTCTAACGCTACCCCCAACAAAATAAGCTTCAAAACCTCTCTCTTTTAGAATTTCAACTATTTTTAAGGCATTTAATTCCAGTTTTCCATTTTTCTTGATTTGGAGTTTCACTATTTATGTAAATATTTGCTAATTATAAAAGCTTTCGTTTTAATAATCGCTTTTTTCAACTTCTTTCAAAATTGCTTTTGAATTACTATATTTATAATAAATATAAACAAATAACAAGGTTACAACCAAAACTAGAGGTCCATATAGAGTGAAATTCTCAAAACTTTTCCCGAAAAAATATCCAAGAGAAATAAATATGGCTGCCCAAATAATTCCCGTAACTATAGCAATTATTGTAAACAAAATTCTGTTCATTTTTGCAATTCCTGCAGCTATTACTCCCGGAAGTTTAAGCGGAGAAATTAGTCTTGAAATAAAAAAGAAATATGCACCTTTTCGTTTAAATACAACATTTGCTTTTCGAACTTCTTTTTGAAATCGAGGATTTTTAATCTTATGAAATAAGTCTGGTCCTTTTTTTCGTGAAAACTCTTCTAGAATAAACATACCAATCAAATTTCCAATGGTCCCTAATCCAATTACCCAATAAATATTAAAATTACCTTGTGAGATAAAATATCCAATTATTACGTATAAAAGCTGGCTAGAGGGAAGATTTGAGAAACCATTAGTTATCATAAAAATAAAAATTGCAATATATCCAAAAGAAATTAGGACTGATTCAAGGCTCATAAAATATTTTTGGCAGTTACTTTTATAAATTTATGTCATCAATAGTTGATATGCACAAAAAAGTACTTAAAACTTGGAACTGGTCAAAAGTTAAAAAAAATCAGTATTTTTTATTGGGTTGTTTCTTTTTGAGTTTACAGGTTTTAGTATTTTGGGTCAATTTCCAAGCGCAGAGATATGAAGTTTTCTTTTGGTTTTGTAATCATGCTCCTTTGTTTTTCTCTATTGGGTTCTTTTTTAAAAAATTTGATATAATTAAAGCTTTGATTAATGTCGGTTTTTTGGGACAAATTTTTTGGACGCTTGATTTTGTTTTTAAGTTGTTTTTTGATTTTTATTTATTTGGTATTACTGATTATATATTTGAAGATCCAAATGGCGTTCTTGTTTTAATTCCAATATTAGTTCATGTTGCAGCAACAAATATTGCTTTGTTTTTTACATATAAGAAGAAACCTACTATGCACGTTTTTCTTCTTTCTGTGATATATGTAATTTTTTTATATGGTGTTTCATTGACATACACATTAGAAGGAAAAAACGTTAATTGTGTATATGAAAATTGTATTGGCTTTCTAAATTTTAGTTTTTATACTTATTTTTGGCCAGTTTTAGTTACTTTTTTGGTAGTCTTGCCCACACATTTGTTGCAAATTTTGATTTATAGAAAGTATTCTCGCAAGAAAAAATAATTTAATTATTCTTTAGCAATTATTTCTTCTTGAATTTTTTTGGACTCGTCAAGAATGATTTCATATATTTCCTGTACAAACATTTCACGCAGTTTCATTTGTTTTGCAAGATTTCCTAGATTTCCTAAAACTTCAGATTCACGTTCCTCTATATTATGTTCAATTTCGTTTTTCTTTTTGTATTCTGCAATCTTTCTAACCGTTTGCATCCTTCTTTTTAGCATAAATAGAATTTCCTTGTCTGTTGCATCAACTTGTGCTATTAATGTATCTAATAAGTTATAGTCTCTCATATATTTTTCCAGCGTTATTAGTTTTTAAACCTTTGCTTGCTTTTGGAGGGAAAAATTTAAAACTCGGTTTTTGGTTTGGGAAGAAATATTCACATGAGCGCAATCTTTATAAATCAATCCACGTTAATTACTCTTAGAAGGTTCATACTGCTTTGGGTTACACCTGTTCCCATCTCGAACACAGAAGTTAAGCCGGGCGGGCTGGACTAAGTACTGTTATCCAACGGAAACAGTCTAGTGACCTTCTTCTTTTTTAATTGACAAGGATAAAAAAGCTATTTCTACTATAAAAAAATAAAAATTGTAGTTATAGCGAGATAGTCTAGCCAGGTTAGGACACAAGGTTCATGCCCTTGAGATCGCGAGGTTCAAATCCCGCTCTCGCTATTAAATTTTTCCCGAGAAGGGATTTTTCAAACCCTTGGTACCAGCAATTTTATATTGCTGTGTATCCCGCTCTCGCTATT
>CAZLRR010000019.1:0-11076 GCA_964562045.1 uncultured Methanosarcinales archaeon | reverse complement strand
TTGGTACCAGCAATTTTATATTGCTGTGTATCCCGCTCTCGCTATTTTTTTGACAAAAAAGCATCTCTGCTTAGATTTTCACTCCGCTTCACGTGCAAGAGAAATCAAAGAGTTCTGGGGGTTTGTTTCGCAGGCTCACAAACTTTCAAATCCCTTCATTGAGAATTTATCGCAATCTTTTTAGACAAATTTCAAATTTCTTCTTCATTTTCACCATTATGTACAGCAAAGATATTTAAAAGGAAATTCGTTGAGTTTTAGTTATGAATATACTCGCACCGCAGTTTTTGACAGGAAATATTACTATTTTGGCATTTATTTTGGCAGCAGTAGTTTTAGTTCTAGGAAGTGATTTTTTTAATAGATATGTTGTTTTTCCATTTGCGGATGGAATAAAAGAAAAAACTTATCATAGTTTGAAAGGAAGACGTTCAAGAAGAGGTGAGAGAAGAACTTTTGCTGCAGAACTTTGTGCATCTTTTCTTTCTACAGCAATTTTTATTGCATATTGTTATTTTGGGTCTTATGTTTTAGCAGAATATATTTTTGGACCAATATTATTTAAACTAAAAGAAATAATACTCTTTATCGTAATTGGTTTATTTTTGTTAATCTCAAGACTTATTAATGATTCTTACCTTAGGAGATTATTTCTTAAAGTTTAGTTTTTTTGTTTAACTTCTTTCCTCTACTCTAAGTTACTATTAAATTTTAAATAGTACTATTTTATTAAAAAGTTATGAAAACAATTCGTAATCCAAAATTATCATTATTTATAATGAAAAATCTAGGAAATCTTTTATTGGGAGTTGCACTTTTACTCTCGATTCTGATTGTAGCTTTAAAACTAAATACTGCAGATGGATATGCATATTTTATTGGAATAATATTTGTTCTTGGAATAATTTATGGATTTCTTAACAAAAATTTATCTGGAATTCCACTTCTATCAGCATTTTCATTACTTATAGTTTCTGTTCCGATAATTGTAATAAATCAAGGTGGAGCAATGTTTTCAATTAATATTGTTGCTTACTTGTTTCAATTTTTGAACTCATCAACTATAATTAGTTTTCTAAATAAAACATTTACAAACTTGGCAGTATTTTTCTTACCCGTTGTTATAATCTTTGCTTTCAGAAATCTTATATTTATTAAAAAAATTAAAAATTAAAATTCTTCAACTTGTTCAAAATTACCTATCATGCCTTTTTTCTCAAGAAGTCTTACTTCTCCTGGCTTATATTTGTAAATTAAATCTGCTTTAGATTTCTCAAACTCCCAAGGTTGAAGTAGAACTATATCTCCTTCTCTAATCCATAAAAATTTTTTAACTCTTCCTGGAACTCTTGCAAGAATATCTCGTCCATCTGCACTTCTAACATTCATTCTTGAACCACCCAATCTTTTTTCTACTACTCCAATAAATTCATCGCCTCTTGGCATTCTCGCCTTTGTTGGCATTTCATTTTGCAAGTCACCTACGCCTTTTTTATTATTATTCATACCTATAATTAAAGTGTTAGGACTTTATAAAGCTTTGGAAGTTGAAATTTTTCTAATTATTTAAAATCAAGTTTATATAAACTTATTAATGAAACCAACAGACTAATTACAATCGGCCCTATAAAAAGTCCTGCAATCCCAAAACTATAAAGTCCTCCCAGAATTCCAATAAACACCAAAAAGAAATTGATTTTCACTCTATGTCTGATAAATAACGGCCTTAAAAAATCTTCTGACATACTAACTATTCCAAATCCCAGAATAATTAATATTATTGCAGAAACATATCTTCCATTCATAAATAAATAAACTGATAGGGGAGTCCATACTAAGAATGGTCCAGAGAAGGGAATCATTGACAAAAAAGCAGTCAAAATCGCGATAAAAACCCAAGTTTTGAATCCCAGAAACATAAGAAGAATTCCCATTAAAATTCCTTGAACAATTCCAACAAAAATATAACTAAAAAATATCGCAGAAGTTGTATCTCTAAATCTTAAAAGAAGAGCCCTTTTATATTCTGGTTTCATAGGTAAAACTTTTAATAGATAATCTGTAAATTTTTTTCCATCACGAAGAAAAAAGAAAAGTGCAGTAATAAATACAAAAAATTGTATTATAAAAAAACTAATCGAAGAAAAAATTGATGCTATTGACCCTGTTGCAAACCCCACAATATTATTTATATTATTGTTTAATTGAGTTCTTATAAAATCCATATTATTAGTAATAGTATTACAAATTCCCAGACTACAATCATTTAAAATATCTCCAGTTAAATAAGATTTTGATAAAATATATGTTCCCTGCTCTATTATTTCTATGGTTAAATAATATATTGGTAAAGAAATTATCAGAATAAACATAAGTATAATAAGTCCTGCGGCAATATTTTTATTTTTAACATTTTCCTGAAGCTTATCGTAGGGTTTATATAATGCAAAAACAAATGTTGCTGCAAGAAGCATAGGGAGAATAAAAGGTTTAATTATTATGAAAAAAATTACTAATAAGAAAATTAAAAGAAAAGCTTCAAAATAACCTTCAATTTTATGCATCTGAAGAGGTCTCATTAATTTATTTGAAAATTTTGCATTTTTATATTATTATAATTACTTTAAAGGGGAGAGTAATAGTTTAACTTTCTTCTTTAGCATCAGTTTATACCTAGTCCAAGCTCACTCGTAAACTTGCTTGTTGGACTATTTCGAATCTGGCGATTCTACGTAGTCTTTCATAGTTCTTAAATCTAAACTCACCATTCCACTAATTTTATTTTTATCCATCGTAACTCCGTAAATTACATCAGCACTTTGAATTAAGTATTCGCTATGACTAACTACAATATACTGAGCTTTGTGAGCCGAAGCTTTAATCAGTTTACCTAATTTTTCACTATTTAAAATGTCTAATGCTGCATCAATCTCATCAAATATATAGAAACTTGCGGGACTAAATTCTTGAACTGCGAAAATAAATGCAACTGCTGTAATTGTTTTCTCTCCACCAGATAAAGATTTAATGTCTAAAAAGTTTTTCTGTGAAAGTCTTACTTTAATCTCAACTCCGGAATTAAACAAATCCTCTTCATCTTCAATTTCTAAATCTGCTTCTCCTTTTGTTGATAGCATTGAATAAAATTTTACGAAGTTTTGTTTTAGTTTTGCGTAAGTTTCCATGAAACGTTCTTTCTTTTTCTGCTCCATTTCTGCAACAAAATCTAGAATTTCTTGTTGGTCTGAAGTTAGAGTTTCACGTTTTTCTAGAAGCTCGTTGAATTCTTCGTTTAATTTATCGTAAACTTGTACTGCTTTCATATTAATTGAACCAAAGGAGTTTATTTTAGTTTTTAGGTTATTAACTTTATTTTGTAGTTCTTTCACATCAATTTGAGTTTCTTTTAATTTTGAATCAACGGAATCAATAAGCTCATTTATTTTTTCGTGCTCGATTGTTTCGTTGCCTTCTTCATCATGGTTTGTAAATTCTGCTTTAAGGTTTTCATATAAAAGTTCAAGTTCTTCATCAAGAGTTTTATTTAGGGTTTCAAATTCTGAAATTGCGTATCTAAGTGTTGTACTTTTCTCTTTAATTTTATCAAATTTTTGAAATTCAGTATTGTATTTATCTTCCAATTTTTTTTTATCTTCTTTTAGTTTATCTCTTTGGTCAATGTACTTTTTATAATCTTTTGAGAGTTCTTTTTCTTTTTCTTTATCAATTTTTAATTGTGTCTCTTTTTCTTGTATTTCTTTGTTTATGTTTTCAAGAGATTCTTTGTATTTTAGTTCAGATTCTTGGGATTCTTTGATGATTTTTTCTGATTTCTGATTTTCTGGGTTTAGAACGTTTGTAATCTGAATCTTTTTTGCATCAATTTGACTTTGGATTTCGATTAGTTTCTCTCTTATTTTATCTCTTTTTTCTTCAAGTTTTGAGAGACTATCCATTACATCTCCTTGAGCGTTTGTGTTTGCTTTGAGTTTGGATTTTTTTTCTTGAAGTTTTGAGATGTTTTCGTCAAGTTCTTTGATTTCTCTATCTATTTTTTTTAGTGAGTTTTCAATTACTGTTTTATCTCCAGTTATTGCTTCCATTTCACGTTTAATTGAGTCTGTATCTTTCCCTTCAATTTCTAAAAGTTTTTCGAGTTTTGTTAAATCTCCTTCTATTTCAATTTTTTCTTGACGCGCATCATAGATTTTTCTCTCGTCAGTTTCTTTGTTTTCTTTGAGTTGGTCGATTGCAGATTTTAGGGTTAGGATTTTGCTGTCGAGTTTTGCAAGTTGGTCTGTTAGTTCTTCATTTTTGAAAGCTCCAAGTGAACGTTTTCTAGCATTGAAACCTCCTGACATTGCACCAGATTTTGCAACAATATCTCCTTGAAGAGTTACCATTCTATAATTTCCAATTCCAATTGTTTTTGCATCTTCAATTGATTCAATTACTAGAGTATCTCCAAATACTAAATGGAAGATGTTTTCATATTTTTTGTCGTATTGAATTAAGTTTAGTGCGTAATCAACTACACCTTTTTTGTTTAGAACTGAGGAGTCGAGTGTGTATTTTGCTCGTATTTTATTTATTGGTAGAAATGTTGCGCTTCCAATTCTGTTTTCTTTTAGATAGTTGATGTATTTTACTGCCGTGTTATCATCTTCAACTACTACGTTAAAGATTGATTTTCCTGCAGCAGTCTCTAGTGCCATTGTGTATTTTTCGGGTACACTTGCAAGTTCAGCTACAGTTCCATGGATTTTTGAGTCTTTTGATTTGAGTTTGCTAATTGCATCTACTGCTTTGTTTGCTGCGATTAAATCACTCTGGCTCTCAGAACGTAATCTTAGTTTTGAGTGTTTTTCAACTAGTTCTGAATATTCTATTTGGAGTTTGTGAAGTTTTGCGCTATCTTCTGAGTTTTTTGAGGAGAGCGTTGAGATTTGCATGATTAATTTCTTTTGTTTGTCTCTGAGTTCATGCATTTGTTTTACTTGTTGTTTGTTTTCTGAGGCTGAGGACTCGATTTTATTTAAATCAAGTTGTAGGTGTTCAAGTTTTGTGTTTAATTTTTCGATTTGAATTGCGTTGTCTTGCCGAATTAGATTTTTATTGTATTTTTTTCCGTTGATTTCTTCAATTTGTTCATCTATTTCATCAAGTTCTTTAAAACTTTCACTTGACATTGTATTTTTGATTTTTGCAATTTGTGAATTGAGTTCGATGTTTTCTTTGTCAATTTCTTTTTTGGATTTTTCAAGTTCTTGAATTTGGGATTCGAGTTCTTTTATTTGAACTTTGTTTGCTTTGATTTGCTCTTGAACTCCAGTAATTCTTGATTTGATTTCTTGAGATTGTTTTTGTAGTTCTGCTTTTCTCTCTTTTAGTGATTTGATTTCTGATTCAAGTGCTGTGATTCTGTTAGTTACTACAAGAAAATCGTTGTGGGATTTGATTTCGATTGTTTTTTCAATTTCATTTATTTGATTGTCAATGTCTTTGCTTTTGTTTTCGTATTCGTCAAGTTGGGTTCTGTATTCTCCAAGTTTTGATTCGTTTTCTTCAAGTTCTTCTTCTTTTTTTTTTCTAAGGTTTGCGTTTTTTATAATTTTTGCTTTGATTAATAGTAAGTTGTTAAATCTTAAATCTTCTTTTACTTTGTGGTATTTTTCGGCTTGTTCTTTTTCTCCTTTTAACTCTTTTAGATACCGAGTTTTTTCTTCCATTAGAAGGTCTGCATCTTTTAAATCTGTTTCAACTTGTTCAAGTTTTTTTAGGGATTTGATTCTTTTTTCTTCGTATCCTGAAAGGTTTGCAATTTCTTCAATTAGTAAACGCCTCTCAGTTGTTGACATGTTTACGATTTTTGCAATGTCTCCTTGCAAGATTATGTTATATCCGTCTGGATTGATTGAAGCTTTTCTTAATATTTCGACAATTTCGGTTCTTGTGACTTTGATGTTGTTTAGAAGATATTTTGACTCTCCCGTGTTTTTTACAACTCTTGTAAGTTTTACTTCGTCAATGTCTGAATTGAGTAGGGCTTTATTTTCGTTGTCTAGATAAATTGAAACTTCTGCTTCTTTTGCAGGTTTTAGGGATTTTCCTCCGTTAAAAACTAGGTTTCCGAGTTTGTCTGCTCGAAGTCCTTTTGATGACATTCTTCCTAAAACAAAACACATTGCATCGAAAACGTTTGATTTTCCTGAACCATTTGCTCCAACGATAGAATTAAATCCTTCTTCAAAATTAAGGATTGTGGGGTTTGCAAACGATTTAAAGCCTTTAAGTTTTAATCTTTTAATGTGGTTTGTCATAATCTAATTAGATTTTCTTAATTTTATCTTTTAAAGATTTGTTGTAACTTTGGGGATTAATTGATGAAATTAAGGGAAGGATGGCTGAGATGAATGATTATTTTTCGGTTTAATTTTCACTTTCTAGTTGCGAAAAGTTTAAAACACTTATAGAATTTTAATTTTTAGGATGGTAAAATACATATCAGCAACTGGGGCAACAACTTCAGAGCAAGTAAGAGAAATTGCACGTCAGATTAGAGGACAAAAGAGTCCAACTCCGATTTTAGGTTTTTTGGCTTGTACTAAAACTCTTGACGGGAAAAAACCACGTAAAACTCCAGAAAGATATGTTGGTAGTGTTAAAGATTTGAGAGCTCTTCTTGTTACAGCAAAAAAATCTGGCGGAGTTAGAACTGCGGTTCATTATTCTCCACTTTCTTCACAAGAAGCAAAACAAATCAGTTTTGTAGATCAAATTAGTAGGAGGTTAGAAGTTTTTGCTCAAAATGGTCTGTGTAATCTTTTGCAGATTAATGCTGATTTATTATCTTCTAAAAAAGGAAAGAAAAATCTGTATGTGGATCAATTAAGTTTTATTTCTGGAGAATTTCCACGATTAAAGTATATTTTTCCAATTCAGGGAAAACATCAGAAATGGGAGTCTGAGGGGCTTACTGATAAACTTGGCGCTTATGATTTATCTAAAGTTGAGTATGTTTTGCTTGATTGCTCGGGAGGCAGAGGAGTGTCATTTGATTTAGAACAAACTGCAAGAGTTTATGAAACAATTAAAGGGACTTTTCCATATTTGCACGTTTCAATTGCTGGCGGACTTTCTGCAGAAAATGTTTCACAGAGAAGAAGAGATTTAACACAAAGGCTTGGAACTGATGATTATTCTCTTGATGCAGAAGGGAGTTTTTTTGATGGAGAGAGTTTTGATACTGGAAGTGTTGTTGATTTTTTAAGGTTTAGTTAAGAACAAGATTTATAAATATTGTTTTTCAAACACTTTATATGGAAATTTTGAATTCAATTGATTTTATTATTTTGGGAAAGGATTCTAAGTTAATTTTGTCTTCTAGAGAAAAAGAACCTGAGAAAGGTAAAGTTGCTTTAATTGGTGGAATGCTTGATAGTTTTGAGAGTTTTGAGGCGGGATGTGAGAGAATTTTGAAAAAGAAATTGGGGCTTGTTGCAAGAGTTGTTGGGTCTCAGATTGAGATTTCTGGGCTTGGAACTTTTCCAATAAAACAATTTAAAACATATGATTCTGGACCTGACCCTAGAGGAGGAAATACTACCGTTTATGTTATCGATACTAATTTGGATGAGAAAGTTTTGAAAGGAGCGCTTCATAGGGAGTTTATTTTTGTTGATAAAGATCATGTCCCGCCTTTAGCTTTTGAGCATAATAGATTTGTTAGTGAGTATTTTTTTACTGAGAAAAACTATTCAACTGCGCAGGTTCAAGATATTGGTATTACGGTTGATATTGTGATTTTAACTGTTAAGGATGGATTGCTTAAAGTTCTTTTGTCTAAGAGGTCTAAAGAGCCTTTTGAAGGTGCTTTTGTTTTGCCGGGAGGTTTTGTTGATGCAAAATTGTCTTTGGAAGAGAATGCTAGGAGTCTTCTTAAAAGAGATACTAATATTGATGGGGCTTATTTGGAACAGCTTTATACTTTTGGTGATGTTAAAAGAGATTCAAGGGGTAGAATTATAAGTGTTGCATATTATGCTTTGATTGATTCTAGTAAACAGAATTTAGTTTATTCTCAGAAGTATTCTCAGATTGATTGGTTTACACTTTCTGATTTGAAAAAGATTGAGATTGGTTTTGATCATAGAAAGATTATTGATTTTGCTTTGAAGAGAATTGAAAATAAGATTGAGTATTCAAATATTGCGTTTCAGCTTTTGCCTGAGAAGTTTACACTTGCGGAACTTCAGAAGGTTTACGAGACTATTTTGGATACAACTTTAGATAAACGTAATTTTAGGAAAAAATTGGCTGAGCTTGATATTGTTGAGGAGTTGGATGAGTATAAAAAAGAAGGTAGGATGAGGCCTGCTAAGTATCATAGGTTTAAAGATAGGGATTCTGAGAGCGTGTTTAAAGCTAAAAGGTGGGTTTAGTGTTTTCTACTCATTTCAGCACTTTTGAGTTATTTTTCTACTGGTTTTGTAAGATATTTTTATAAAACAAATTTACAACATTATTTTATGAAAGGAAATCGAATTATTGTCACAGAGGAGATTGAAAATAAAATTTTCACAATTCGAGGAGTTCAAGTAATGATAGATAGAGACTTAGCTGAGTTATATCAAGTTGAGACAAGAGTATTAAATCAAGCAGTAAAAAGAAATATTGAACGATTCCCTAAAGAATTTATGTTTCAGTTAACAAAGGCAGAGTACGAGAACTTGATATCGCAAACTGCGATCTCAAATCACATCTTGAAATCACAATCTGTGATATCAAATGAGCATGGTGGTAGAAGGAAGCTTCCTTATGCATTCACAGAACAAGGAGTTTCAATGCTCTCTGCAGTTTTAAGAAGTAATATTGCAATTCAAGTAAGTATTCAGATAATAAATGCATTTGTTTCTATGAGAAAAATTATTTCATCAAATAAAATAGTTTTTGATAGATTAGATAGAATTGAATTAAAACAGTTGAAATTTGAGTCTAATTTTGAGGAGATATTTCAATTACTTGAAAATAAAGATACTAATTTAGAGAAAGGGATTTTATTTGAAGGACAGTTTTTTGATGCACATACTTTTATTTCTGATTTAATTAGGGGAGCTAAATATGGGATTATATTAATTGATAATTATGTAGATGATAGAACTTTAAGTTTATTTACAAAAATAGGAGAAGGGGTTCAGGTTAGAATTTATACTAAAAATATTAGTTCTTCATTAAAAAATGATTTGAAGAAATTTATTTTGCAATATGGAAACTTTATTGAAGTTATTGAGTTTGACAAGTCACATGATCGTTTTTTGATAATTGATGAAAAAGATGTTTATCATATTGGTGCTTCGCTTAAAGATTTGGGTAAGAAGTGGTGTGGTTTTTCAAAGTTTGATAGAGAAGTTTTAGAAATCCTTGAGAAATTAAAATAACAAATTATATAAATTCTTTATTTCCAGATTTATTTATGGTATTCTTATTACTTCCAGGAAGGCAATTAGTGACTACTTCTTTTCAAGAGGATTATTTGAAAGATGTTTTGTCAAAAAATGTTAAAGATTTGGATTTGATTAACTCTAAAAATTTAATTGGTGAAAAGATTTCAAAGATTGTATTTGCAATTACTTCATCAAATCAGGATAATTCTAGGTATAATCCTATTTCTTTTCATCATAGGGTTATGGGAGTTGATAGATTTTGTTTACAGTTTAAACAGAGTTTTAATATTTCATATGAGATGTTTGGTATTCCTCATTTTGGTAAGGTTAAAGACTTTCCTCAGATGGTGTTTAAAGAAATTGAAGAACAGTCTGAAGGCGGTGTTAAATTAACTCCTGAAAATACTATTGTTTTAACTTCTACTCCTTCATTAATTGAAGTTTATAAGAAAAAAGGTTTTGCAATTCTTTCTTGTGAGTATGATGTTAAGTCTAAGAAGTTTTTGGATTTAACTCCTCAAGCTTTGGTTAGTGTTTTGTTTGAGAATAATCGTGAAGGTTTTGTTTCTAATTTGAAGAAGTTGTCTTTTGCAAATTTGAGTTTATGGAATGATTTTCCTCAGATTGCAGAAAAGATTGCTAGAATTTGGGCAGATCCTTTACTTACTGAGTCTGGTTCTTTAACTGAAACGCGTGATTATTCGACATATGGTGATGCGATGAGTAGAACTGAAGTTATTAAGTTTAAGTATGCAGAAATTAAGGATTTGATTCGTGAGGGAAAAATTGTTGATGAGGGTTGCGCTGATGGTGCTTTGTTGTCTTTAATTTCTCGTGATTTTCCTGATTCGGATTTGATTGGTATTGAGATTACTTCTGAGTTTTTGGCTAGGTGTTTGGAGAGGCAAAGGGCTGGAGAGTTTGGAGGAAATTATGTTCATTTTCATCAGAGAAATTTATTGAATCAGATTTTCAAGGATAATACTATTGATACGACTATTTGTAATTCGACAACTCATGAAATTTATTCTTATGGGGAGGGTTATAAGAGTTTAGTTGGTTATTTGAAAAAGAAATATAATCAACTTAGGAGTTCTGGCCGGTTGATTATTCGTGATGTTGTAGGACCTGAGGATAAAGAGAAGGAGGTTTATATGGAGCTTTGTTCTACTGATGGTTTGAATGTTGATTTGAAGTCTGGTTTGAAAGGTAGGGAGTTGTCTTGCGCTTTGGAGAAGTGTTCGACTTTGCAGAGGTTTTTTGAGTTTGCAAAAGATTATTTGAATGTTGATAGTTCTAAAAAGATGAGAGCTTGTGATAAGTTGAAGTATTCAGTGGTTGAGGTTTCTGGTAAGAAATTAATTAAGTTGTCTTTGAAAGATGCAACTGAGTTCATGAGTAAGAAGGATTACACTGATAATTGGAAGAGTGAGTTAAATGAGGAGTTTTCTTTTTGGAGTTTTAGTGATTGGTGTTTCGAGCTTACGGAAATTGGATTTAAGGTTTTGCCTGACTCACATGCTTATGTTAATGATTGGATTGTTAAGAATAGGTTTGTTGGTAAAGTTAAGTTGTTTGAGATGACTTCTTATGGTTTGAAAGAGATTGCTTATCCAAATACTAATATGGTTTT
>CAZLRR010000018.1:12045-21922 GCA_964562045.1 uncultured Methanosarcinales archaeon | reverse complement strand
ATTAGTTTATTTTTCCTATAAACTTCTTTAGATTAATTTATTTTTAATTCTTTTTAGCTTTTTGAAGCTTTGCAAATAAGTATTTTGCAGATTTTAATATTCCTGCACTAACTAATGCTTTGATAGTTTGTTGTTTACTTGAGAGGTTAACTATATTTCCAATATTTCTAGAAATTACTTGTTTATATTGTTCTAATGTTAAATCTTGTGGGGTTTCAATTATTGATTTAGGAAGTGCAAGATATAAAGTTCTGAGTGTTTCTGGGTTTGTATCTTGCTCAATGTTTTCCCCATTAATCTGAATTCTGGAGTTTTCTCTAATTGCTTGTTCATAAAGTCTTTCAAAACCTTCAATATTTGCATCAACAATATTTTGGATTTTTCTAGGATTTTCTGCAACACCCATTCTTGAATCATTTAAATATGACAAACCTGCAATTCTTAAAAATAAATCTCTTCGTGTAAAATTTTCAGGCAACATAAATAGAGCAGTGTTTAATGCATTTTCTAAATTTCTTTTTTGTGCAGAATCAAATTCGGGCGTGGATTTTAAAATTCTAGTTGGTTTTTGAAGTCTTCCTGCAATATAAAAACTTGTCCAATTTGTTAAGTCATCAATTAATGAATCCATAGAAATTGCACCATATTTTATATCTCTACTCCCAAAATCAATATATGGGTTGTAGTAAGTTCCTGGACTTAATTGATTTATTGAGCCAAGTGCGTAGGGACCAAAAAATCCCATGATTATAGAGTAATCTTTTCTATTTAACCTTAGATTTCTTTTATGCCAAAGTTTTGGTTCATCTACTCCAAAGATAAAATCAACCATTGGTTTTTCATCTTCGCCATAACCCTTTTGTGAAAAAACTCCCGAACCATAAGCAATTGCAACCTCTGGGCAATATTTTTCTAAAACTTTTGCAAATCCCACTAATTAAGTATTATTCATTTTGATATTTAAATCTATTCAATAATTTTTGAAAATCTTTTTAAAGAGAAACAAATATCTTATATTATTAGCAGAATTATTCTAATGATGTCAAGGTCGCATAATTCGGTATTGCGCAGCACTGCTAATGCTGTCCCTTTGGGATTGCGGGTTCAAATCCCGTCCTTGACGCTTCTTAATCACTAACTCTCAAAATTTGGGATTTGAACTTTAGTTCCTTTGGTGCAAGAACGAAACAAAGTGTAGTGTCTCGCACAAATCCCGTCCTTGACATGTTTTAAAATTGTTTGTATGCCGAAAATCTCTATTTTGTTTTCTAATGTGTTTATTCTTAATTAAATTAGTAATTAGATAAAATAATATAATCTAAAGCTTTAAAAATAAATATGTCTTACTTATATTTAGGATTCATCAAAAACATAAGTTTTTCTGGGTGTTTTTTAGTTAAGATTTGGCGTTTCTTAAAGTTTGAAAGATACTCGAGTGAAGGATTATATTATAGTATTCTTTCAAACTTTATTTGATTAATTCTTGAAAAATATGGAAAATATTACATTTGACAAGTTAAATTTAAGTAAGACTACTCTTGAAGCGATTACAAAAAAAGGTTTTAAGGTAGCAAGTGAAATTCAGGCAAAAATAATCCCGATTATTTTTGAACAGCAAAAAGATATTGTAGGAATAGCACAGACCGGAACAGGTAAAACTGGAGCTTTTGGACTTCCCCTAGTTGATATTATTTACGCAGGAAATAAGTTTCCACAAGCAATCATTCTTGCTCCAACAAGAGAGTTGGCATTGCAGGTAACTTCAGAACTTGATATGTTTTGCGCGGGAAAAAAACTAAACATCTTAACAATTTATGGTGGAGCTTCAATAAATAATCAAATAAAAGAACTAAGAAAGGGAATTGATATTGTAGTTGGAACTCCAGGACGAGTAGT
Organism: uncultured Methanosarcinales archaeon; assembly: GCA_964562045.1. Classification (GTDB taxonomy): domain Archaea; phylum Nanobdellota; class Nanobdellia; order Woesearchaeales; family UBA583; genus UBA583. Next base: position 20,026 of record CAZLRR010000018.1, on the reverse strand, counting down.
TGATCTTCTAAAGAGAAAAGAACTTGTATTAAAACAAGCAAAATACTTTGTTCTTGATGAAGCGGATGAAATGCTTAAGATGGGTTTTATTGAAGATATAGAATTTATTTTAGATTCCTCTTGCAAACAAAGAAAAGTTTATCTCTTCTCTGCAACAATGCCACAGAGAATTAAACAATTATCTAAAAAATATATGAAAGATCAAGAAATTATTGAAGCAAAAAAGAAACAAGAAGTTAGCAGTTTAATAGAACAAATATTTTATAAAGCAAAACAATCTGAAAAGTTTACAGCACTTAGAAGAATTATTGATGCTCAAAGCTTTTTTTATGGTATTGTATTTTGTAGAACTAAATCTGATGTTGATAATGTGACTGCATCTCTTAAAAAATCTGGTCATGAAGTTGATTGTATTCATGGGGACATAGTACAAAATAAAAGAGAAAAAATTCTTGCTAAGTTTAGAGAGATGAAAATAAACATTCTAGTAGCAACAGATGTTGCAGCAAGAGGAATTGATGTTGCAAACTTGACACATGTAATAAACTATAATCTTCCTGAAGACTCATTAACATACACCCATAGAATTGGGCGTACAGGAAGAGCAGGGAGTAAAGGAGTTGCAATATCTCTAGTTTCACCTTCAGAAATGAGAAAACTTTCAATGTTTGAAAAAGAGTTAAAAATTCAGATAAAATCACAATCACTCCCTACTGAAAAAGAAGCAAAAGATAAAAAAGCAGAAAAGTTTTTTTCCGAGATTTCCAAAATAATTTCTGAGGATAAAATTAATAATAATATGGAAATTTCTAAAAAACTTTTAGAAATGCATAACCCAGAAAAAGTTATTAGTGCTCTGATTTATAAAATTAACAATAAAAGAATTGATGTTGATGATTTTTCAAATACAAATACAAAATCTGATAGAAATATGAAATCAGATAGAAGAGAGAAAAACAGAGATAGAGAACCTACAAGCAAAGGAGATACAAGAGTCTTTATTGCAAAGGGTAAAATGGATAAATTCGATAAGAGAGGTTTAATTAATTTTATCGAAAGAGAAACAAGAGTAAGACTAGGTCAGGTAAAAGATGTTAAAGTATGCGACAAGTTTTCATTTATTACAATGAATTCAGGGATTGCACATAATGTTGTTGAAGCATTTGAAGCTCAAGGTCGAAGAAGACCTCTTGCAGAAATTGCGGAAAAATAAAAAAACTAACTTCTTTAAATAGCTTTGTCCGGAAACTAATGAAACTTATTTCTTAGTCTAATTTCTGGGCGAAATTTTTGACTGAAAGTTAAAAATTTGGGAGGTTTGGGAAAAATCAATTTTCTAAGAAATCAGTTTTTCCATATTCTGGACAAAGCCTTTGAATAATTAATTTTATAAATGAATCTTCTTTTCTTCTAGTTATGAGTCAAGCTAAATATGATGAATATGGAAATAAATTAGTTAACGAGCCAGGAAGTGCAACTTTTAAATGCCCTGCTTGTGGAAAAGCTGATATTTCAAGAAGTAGAAAAGCAAGAGAACTTGTAAAAGAGTATACTTGTCCAAGTTGCGGATTTGTTGGTCCTTAAATAAAAGGAAAATGAACAAAAAAGCAATTCATCTTAATAAAAATATAATTTTTACATTAATTGTTTTATTCTTAATTATAGATATAGGATTATTTCTATGGTTTAATGGGAGAAATACAAATACAAGTGAAGAAAATACAAAAAAAATGACAAATCCAATAGTTTTATTTGAGACAACAAAAGGAGACATAAAGATTGAACTTTTTGAGGACAAGATGCCGATTACAGCGGGAAATTTTAGAAAACTTGTTGAAGAAGGATTTTACGATGGAACTAAATTCCATAGAGTAATTGATGGGTTTATGGTTCAAGGAGGAGATCCATTGTCTAAAAATGATTCACTAATTAATAGATGGGGCATGGGCGGAAGCGAAAATATCCAAGACGAATTTGTAAAAGATCCTAAACTAACAAACATTAAAGGAACTATTGCAATGGCAAATACAGGTAGACCAAATTCTGGTTCAAGCCAGTTTTTCATTAATGTTGCAAACAATACAAATTTAGATTTTGATAAGGCGCCCCTTTCAAGCAAACATCCTGTTTTTGGAAAAGTTATTGAGGGAATGGATATTGTAATTGAAATCTCAAAAGTTGTAACTGTTGGCTCAGATAGACCCGCAGAACATATAATTATTGAAAAAGCTTCAATTATTGAGTAATCAAATTTATAAAAACCCCTTAATTAATAATTTTATGCAAAACTCACCATACAAACCTTCAGAGGAAGTAATTTTAAATCTTGAAAAGAAACAATATGGTGTTTTTAATCATAGTGCAGTTCAGATTTGCACGTGGACAAAAAAGTCTTTGACTGGGAAAGGAGAGTGTTATAAAAATAAATTTTACGGAGTTAAAACTCATTCCTGTATGGAGTTTTCGCCTTCTGCAATGGTCTGTTCTCAAAGGTGTACTTTCTGCTGGAGACCTACCGAATATATGAAGAATTTTATTTTGGATGTTGAAAAGGTTGATGAGCCAGAAATGATTGTAAAAAATCTGCTTGAGAAGAGAAAAAAACTTCTAACTGGATTTAAGGGGAATAAAGAAGTTATTTTGGAAAAACTTGATGAAAGTTATTCGCAAGACCCTGTTCATTATGCAATCTCGCTTTCTGGAGAACCAACTTTATATCCAAAATTGAATGAGCTTGTGAAATATTTGAAATCTCTTCCTAGAACTGAGACGATTTTTATTGTGACAAATGCCCAGGAACCCGAATTTTTTATTAATCTTGATTCGGAAAGTCTACCAACACAACTATATATTTCTCTTGATGCACCAAACGAGGAGCTTTATAAGAAGATTAATTGTCCCCTATATTCAGATGGTTGGGAAAGACTAAATAAGTCTTTATTTCTAGCCTCAAATCTTCCTACTCGAAAAGTAATCAGATTTACTCAAATTAAAGGTTTAAATGATAAAGATAAGTTCCTCAAAGACTATTCTAGACTTTTTGAACTCTATAAAGCAGATTTTATTGAAGTTAAAGCTTATATGCATATTGGACTTTCTCAGAAACGACATTCAAAAGAGCAAATGCCTGAATTTGAGGAAGTTAAAGAATTCGCTTTGAAGTTATGCAAAGAAAATCCAAACTACGAATTAGTTGATGAAATGAAAGATTCTAGAATTGTTTTACTTAAAAGAAAAGATTCTCTATATGGATGTAGGATTTATTAAAACTTAATCTTCAAAAAGTGCGGAAAAATCAGAGATTTTTTGCACTTTTCTCGTTTCACTCGAAAAATAAGGTCACTTCGCTTTGCTACGTTCGTTACACTTTGAATAGCTTTGCTATTCAAAGAGTGCGGAAAAATCAAAGATTTTTTGCACTTTTCTCGTTTCACTCGAAAAGCTCCATCAAGTCTTCCCATTCAAGTCTTTTCATAAAGCCAGCATTGTCGGATACAAGATTGTCGAATAAGTTACCTTTACGCTCTTGTAATTTCAAAATTTTCTCTTCAATTGAATTTCGTGTAATAAATTTATAAATATTTACCGTATTTTTCTGACCGATTCTGTGAGCTCTGTCCATTGCCTGTTTTTCAACCATAGGATTCCACCATGGGTCGTATAAGAAAACTGCACTTGCAGAAGTTAAATTTAAACCAACTCCTCCTGCTTTTAATGAAATCAAAAATACTTTGATTTCTGGATTCATATTAAACTCATCGACCAATTCTTGACGATTCTTAGTTGAACCATCAAGTCTTACAAACTTAATCTTCTGCTCAATCAAATCTTTTTCGAAAATGTCAAGCATTGAAGTAAACTGACTGAAAACCAAAACTTTTTCCTCACTCTCTATAACTTCTTGCAAGAGTTCTGAAAACATATTATATTTACCTGAAATGTCCTGTTCACCAACAAAACTATCATCAACTAAACTTGGATGGTTACAAATCTGCCTTAATTTTAAAAGAGCAGAAAGCACCTGAATTCTTGACTTGTCAAATCCTTGTTTTTCAACAAGTTCATTAACTTCACTTCTAACTCTTTGCAAAAGTTCATTATATATTGCAGTCTGTTTATTTGTCATCTCAGAATATACTACCTGTTCTTGTTTGTCTGGCAACTCTTTCAATACTTCTTTTTTAGTTCTCCTCAAAATAAAAGGACGAATCTTTGCCTGCAGAAGTTCAAGTGCAATCTGGTTATTTCTCTCAATTTTTGCTCCAAATTCTCTACCAAAATTAGTTCTGCTTCCTAAATAATCAGGCATAATCAAATCAAATGCACTATATAACTCATCCAAATTATTTTCAAGCGGTGTTCCAGTTAAAAGAATCTTATTCTCCGCAGAAATTATTCTAACAGCTTTTGCAGATAAAGTTTTCATGTTCTTTACATAATGGGCTTCATCTAAAATCATATATTTAAAATGTAATTTTTGGTGAACATATTCTGAATAATCTTTTTGCAAAATTGTATAAGAAGTAATTACGACATCATAATTATTAACTCTTCTAATTTGCTGTTTTCTAGTGTCAATATCTCCATCAACTACAAGAACTCTCATTTTCGGAAAAAATCTTCGAATTTCATTTTCCCAGTTGTAAATTAAAGTTTTTGGACAAACAACAATATGTGGCATACCAGAATTCATAGCTAGAATTGTAAGTGCTTGAATTGTTTTTCCCAAACCCATCTCATCAGCTAAAATCCCACCAAACCCATATTTTTTTAAAAAATGAAGCCAATAAACACCTTCTTTTTGGTAATCTCTAAGAATCGGCTCAACACTTGATGGCAACTCAATTTTATTTATTGGGTTTTTTTCTTTAAGTTCAAGAAGAAGATTTCTATATTCTTCATTTGATTTCACATGAGTAGACTTGAAATTATGCAAAAATTCGTCTAGTTCCAAAGCTGTTGCAGATTCAGTTTTATATGCACCATCTTTTTTTTTAAATTCAAACTTATTCAAAAATTCTATCCATCGACTAATTTCCTTTACATTTTCAACATCAACCGTTGTTCCATCTTCAAGAGTTACTAGTTTTTTGCTCTTCTGCATTAAATCTTTTAAGAAATCCAAATCAAAATATTCTCCCCCAATTTTGAACTTTACTTTAAATTCAAAAAGATTAAGTTTAGATTTTAAATCAGTTTCGATTTCAAAATTTATATCTCTTTTCAAAACTGTAATAGAACCATTAGGATATTCAATTTTAAAATGTTTTTCTAATGTTGGCAAAATTTCTTTTGAAAATTTCTCAAGATATGCAATAGGAAGCATAAGCAAAAACGGAGATTTAGAACTTTTATTAAATCGAATTCTCGAACCCATAAAAAGATCATCAAATAAGAATTCTGAGATTTTTTCATCAGAAACATATTTAACAAGTTTTCCTTCTTCACGAACAATTTTAATCAAGTGCTTTTTATCAACCCAACTAATCGTTTCAAGATAAGTATAATCATTAACTTCAAAAAGTTCGTCACCAATCCTATATTTTAGTTGTATTACAATAAAATGATTTGTTTTTCCAACTTCCAAAATTTTTGTGGCAACTCTCTCTTCAATTTCAAGAGAATTTAGTTTTTCTACTTCTGAGCCAAGTTTTAAGTTATGTGCTGCTTTTACAGTTTTAATTAAATTATCTTTTAAATTAAAAAAAGTATCAATTGAAAATCTATTATTTTTCTGTTCTATTTCCCGGTAAAATTTAAGTGGAAGTTTAGAACTTAAGTTATAAATTTTATCTTCTGTTACAAAATAGGAGTTATCTTGACCAAAGATAAAAATACCTTCATTTTCAAGATTAAGTACTATGTCGCTTTCATTTTCAAAATCTAGTGTAAAGTTAAGAGTTAAAGATTCTTTTGAGAAATCAGCTTTTTTGTAGTTAAAATATAATGGGAAATTTGTCTCTGCTAAATATGAAGCAAATAAATCAAAATCTCCTAAGATTTTATATACAGTCTGAATTCCAACAAGTCTGTGAACTACATAATTGAGAAGTGCAACATCACTTTTGGAAAGAAATTTCTTTTCTTTATTATAATTTAATAATGCTTTAATTTCACTTGGATTTAGTCTCTCTGAACCAATTTTACAAAAAAATTGAAGACTGAATCCGTCTTTTATAAAATGATATTGCAAATCTTTATGATTTTCAACAATTTGGTATTCGGGTTTTGCGGACTGAAGAATTTTTTCGTCAAAAAAGTTATTTTCCATTCTTTTATGTTTGTGTCGAATTGATTAGAGTTTATAAGCTTTGGGTTTTAATAATATAAAGGCTATAAGAAGAATCAAAATTTTAGTTCTTAAAGAGATAATTTTATAAACAAATCTTGATTGTTTTTAGTATATGGAGCAAACCATGAGACCTCTTGATGTTCTTTCAAGAGCTAAAGGAAAAGAAATTACTGTGGCCCTGAAAAATGGCGAGACTTATAGTGGAAAATTAAAAGCATTTGATATTCACCTAAATCTTGTTATTTTTGAAGCTGAACTTCTTAGTAAAGAAGGAAACGAAAAGATCGGAGACATGGTTATTCGTGGTGATGCTATTGTTACTATTAAAAATATTTAATGAAAGATGGTAAAAGGAACTCCAAGTATGGGAAAAAAAAGTAGTGGAAAGCTACATATTAAATGTAGAAGATGTGGAAGTATGTCTTACCACATGAAAAGAGGAGAATGTTCTTCTTGTAATTATGGAAAAGCTTCCAAATTAAAAAAGAAATAAATCTATTTTTTATGAAAGTTGTTATTCAAAGGGTTAATTCTGCATCAGTTGAAGTTGATTCAAAAGTTGTTGGCAGCATAAATAAAGGTCTTTTAATTTTTGTAGGGATTTCTAAAAACTATTCCGAAGATAAACTTGACTATATTGTCAGGAAAATATTGAATTTGAGACTTTGGGCAAGCGATGAAAAAGGTTTTGATTTAAATATTCAAGATGTAGGAGGAGAAATACTTGTTGTTTCACAGTTTACATTATTTGGTAATTGTTATGAAGGCAATAAGCCTAAATTTAATGATGCAGCTGAAAAAGAGTTAGCTAAGAACGTTTATGAACAATTTGTATCTAAATTAAAAGAATCTGGCATTAAAGTTGAGACTGGAAAGTTTGCAGCAATGATGAAAGTTAAACTTGAAAATGATGGACCAGTTACAATAATTCTTGAAAAATAAGATATTTATTAATCTTGGGCATCTGCAGTATTTATTTCTAATTGTTTTATAATTAATTCCATCTCTTCTTTAATTTCGTAAATATCTGGCGAACCCGAGGTTACTTCATTTTCTGCCTCATTCCAAAAGAACTCCTTGAAACCATTTTCTCTCATATTATCATACATGTCAGCAAGAGCTAGTCCATCTGTTACAATTATTAATACTGAAGGGGCAATAAACTTAGAATTTTCACCTGCATTACATTCAATAGATACTGACGAGACACATGCTCCTTCAACATATTTTCTTGCAGCTTGAACTCCTTCAGACCATATTATTCCAATTGGATTCGCTAGAGCTCTTGCAACGGTTTCTCTCAATTGTTCTACCATATTAATTATAGGCAATTCGAAAATTTCTCCAACAACAAATTTACAATTTTCATAAGAAGCAACTTTTTTACAATAAGCAGGATCCAAATCATTTACAATAGCATTATATGTACATTTGATTTTTCTAGCCTCTATGGATCTTAGTTGCTGAACATTTTCCAGAATTCCTGGAAGACATAATGTAGCTATAGACATTAAAAGAGAATCTTTAACATTATAATTTAATTGACATTTGGAAGCAATTTGTTCTGCAGTTTCTCCTTGAGGACCATTCTCAGCATAAACACTTGGAATACTCAAAGGAATTATAAATATAAGACTTATAACCAAATACACCATGAAATTTATTTTTAATTTATTTACCATTTTTATT
>CAZLRR010000018.1:0-11945 GCA_964562045.1 uncultured Methanosarcinales archaeon | reverse complement strand
TATCCTCTACTCCACATAACTCTTCACCTTGTGCTTCATAGAATCCATCTACCCACTCTGTAAATGCCCAGCTAACTCTACCTTCTGGAGCACAAGTTACAAAATTACAAACTTTATTTACAAAACTCCCGACACCAAAAGTATCATCTTGTGCCTCACCAAAAAAGTTTGTAACTTTATGAACTACACCTAATGATCTTGCAACACCTAGTGTAGGTTTAAAATTACTTAATATGATTTGAACCCCAGTAACTACACCATCAACAGCACTTAGAACACCCCTTGCAGTTCCCCACGCAGTACAAAAAGTATTCATTTTATTATAAAAATCATAAATATCATCAAACCAATCATCAAGATCCTCAGTAAATTTATACATATCTAAAATGTCCTGAGCTTGGGCTTTAAGCAAATTATATCTATCATAAGGCATTTCATAAAAATCAAAAGTAATATCAAAACTCACAACTTCTGGAGGATAAATTGTAGTCAAATCTCTTTTAGTCACAGACATATTACATTCAATTGTTCTATTAAACATATCAGCAACAACTTCATGACCAAGAACTTCAAACTTCAATGCAAAATCACCCCCATCAAAAATTGTCTCATCCGGATATAAAATTCCGTCCCCCCTAACCATTAACGGAGTTAGATTGTCAATATCACACTTTTGCAAAGAAAATTTAACTATTGAATAATTTGACTCAGCAAAATCATCAAATACTAAAACTTCACCTTTAAACCATGCATCCAAATCACCTTCAAACAAACTTTGCCTATTAAGAGGATTTACAATATATAACAAACCATCTCCTGATTTTCCCTCGGGAGCAATTGCATTCCTATCAACAACTTGCATAGTCATGGGCTGCTCATCCCCTACTTGTAAAATCTCAAAATCTTCGCCAAAAACATCAGTATTACCTGCATCATCAATTACATAAAAAGCTGCAGTTCTATTTAAATATCCATTATTTGCTTTAAGTCCAGTAAAAGAACATCGATATTCATCACTATCCTCTGAAACTTTTGAACAGCTCCTTGCTTGAACCAACTCATTACTCAAAGGCACAACTAAAGATGAGAAATTTGCATAAACTCTTGGATCTTTTGTATCAAAATTTTCTTCTGTGAAAAATATATCAATACTAAAACTCTCTCCAGACTGTAAAATATTATCTGCTGCATCTCCTTGTCCTGTTTCACGAAGTTCAATTCTTTCAATTTCAGGCTTTATGTTATCAATAGTTACATTTAAATTTTTAACTCCCCGATTTCCAAACATGTCAGAAATAGAGATTTGAAAAGTATCAGTTTTTTTATCATAACCCTCATAAACTGCCAATTTAGTCGAATCAAGATTCCAAACAATATTTGCTTTCCCAGAAACCAGTCTTGGGACTTCCATATTTGAAGGATATTGTATCTGACCAAAAACAGGCACATGATTATTAGAATAAATTGAAGAGGCATTAACTAATCGATCTTCAGTATATTCCAAATATACTTTAAGTGAAGAATTGAAATTAAAAATATTTGACCTTTTTGCTTTAGAAGAAATTGCTTCAAATCTTGTTATTTCTGGTTCATTATTATCAATCCAAATTTCAACTGGGATTGTTTGCGAATTAACATTCCCATTCAAATCTTCAAGAATAAATTTTGCATCAACTACTTTAGTTTCATCAACACTAATAATTGCAACATCTTTAATTTGACAAGAATAATAATTTTTATTCTCTTTTGAAACCCAATCACAATAATGCTGAACATTTAAATTATTCAAAGAAGGATTAATAGAACTTAAATCAATACTCCCAGTCAAAGTTGTGTAATTTTCCAAAAAGGATTTATCTTCAATATCGAATTTCAAATCCAGAGTTCTACTCCCGCCAGAAACATCATATCCTATAACTTCAAGATTTTTCACCTGTGGACCCTCAGTATCAACCAAAACTTTAACTATTTGAACAGTTTCAAAACCTACTCTATTTGTTGCAGTAATATGATAAGTCTTATCTGTTGAAGAACTCAAATTTTCTGAAACACTTTTCTGAGAAGGAAAACCCTCATCTTCAAAATTTCCAGATTTTATAATTCCGCCAGAAGTTGTAATTTCATAATCTCTAACTCCGGCAACTTCATCAATTATTCCAAAATCCAAATTTACTTGCTCATTTCCTTTCACAAAAAAATCAAAATTAGAACTTTCAATTTCAGGTCCAGTATGAACAGGAACCATCTCTAAAGTATAAGATTCATCCAAAACTTCAAAAATAGATTCAAAAGGCTGTGTCATATTTGAATAAGCATAATTTGTCAAAGCAAAACTTGCCTCAACAATCTCGTATGTATCTTGAGTATTTCTTGTAAGGGTTGCAGCCTCATTTACAGAACCAGAAGTAAGTTTAAACTTAAAATCTTCCTGAGAAAAACAATCTATCTGAGAATTATTAAAAAAGAAATCAATATAGAGTGGATAGTTTCTTAATTCACCTGCAACATAAATTGTATCAGTATGAAGATATTCTGTGGTGTCAAAATTTCCACTTCTTACTTCAACTTTATAAGGAATATCAAAACATGCAGCACTTGCAAAACTTACAAAAATTAAAAAAACACATAAAAAACCAAAATTTCTAAATAACATCCTATTATACATAAAAAAATATTATTATACTATATTTTAAAATTTAGTTTTTACTTAAAGGTGAAGGGAAAAGAATTATTTGATTTTTTTAACTTGTGCTTTATCTGAAATAATTGCAGAGTTTCCAGTTGAGTCACGAAGTTTTATAGTAATTTTTTTTTCTCCTGCTAAAACCTCATCAATACCTTTAATAAGATTTTTAAGTTTTTTCCTGTCAGTTTTTTCTAAATCACTATCCCCTTTTAGAAGTTCAATCTGCCCACGAAATCTATTTAAAACCCCTTCTACATTGGAAATAAAACCTTCACCATTAAAAGTTGAATCAACAGAAATTCTAAAGTTAGGTATCTTTATTTCACAACCTCCAGATTTGATAACTCTTATACTTAAATCTTCTTTAGATTCAATATCAACACTATACTCTGCTGGTTGACCAGGTTCAATAAATTCCAAATCACTGCTCTTGAATCCACAAGAATTACATTTGATTGTGAAGATTGCAATAGGTCCTGCAAATGCATCCTCAATTTCATATTCAGTAAAAACTGCCTTGTTTTGTCCACAAACAGGACATTGTTGATTTTCAACAACTAACATATCTCTGCTATCAACTTCACTCATACCTTATAGAGTTTAGCAAAGTTTAAAAAACTTGTGTTGCCATTAGAAAATCAGACTCAAAAGATTAACTAAAATAATTTTAAAATAACCTAAATACGGAACTCTAAATATTGCAGTTCCAAACACATTTTCTTCGGGAATATTTTCCTCAAAATTTTCATAAGTTCTCGGATTATGATCTCCTTTAGTTTTAAAATGCCATTTTCCATTCTCGTCCTGCCACTTATCTACAACCCTATGAATAACGGGACCATTTGCAGCAAAAAATCTCTCATCTAAAGGTTTAAACACAAGAGTTTCACCAACATCTATATCTTCTGTATCTTTTCCATAAAGAACCATAACATCACCGATATTGAGTCCATTTGTATATCTAAAATCAATAAAATCATCTTTTGTCAGATTAAAATTAGTTTCATAATAATTACCACAATATTGCCAATATTCATTTAAAGACAAGCTTTTAGAATCAATATTGGTAATTCTTTTATCACAAATAATATTGTCAACAATTTTATGTTCCATACTCCCAGAAACAATTGCAACAACGGGATAATCTGTTGAGAGCAAAAATCCAAGACCTGGAAAAATTAAATATTTAATAATTACTAAAGCAAAAAGAAAACTCAAAATATAAGAGAGAAAAGAATCGTCATGCCAAACATAATGCCAGAACGATTTCAATTTTCCCCAGAAGTTATCTTTTTTTTTCATTTATTTTATATAATCACTTTAGATTTAAAAAGTTGTGTTTTATATTTTTATTACTCACTCTTATTTTTTGATTTATGATAATCTTCAAAATCCTCCGATTTTTTATGATGCTCAGAAGGAGAATCAGATTTGGAATTTTTATAAAACTCATCGTCAACTTCATCTTCTTTGCCTGAAGTTTTTAATTCTTCTTTTGAAAAGTTATCAAACATTCCTTTGTGTTTTTCAAGTTTACCATCTATAAAATCGTTAATTCTTGAAAGATGATCTTCATAAGTTGTCTTTTTAGCCTGCTTTTTATTTTGTTGTGATATAAATCTTTCTTTGTCAGAATTGAAGCCTGAACTTGAAGAACTGCCAGTTTGAGCAGAGCTTGAAGAACTTTTCTTTTTCAAACCTAATTTTTCAAGCTGATTATTCAAATAACCTTTTTTATATGCATAAAATCCTGTCCCAGAAATTCCTGCAAATACAATGAGTATTGCAAGAACAAGAACATAGTTAAATCCATCTTCTTGCTCTGTGTCAACAATTTCTTTATCAAATGGATTTTTAAGTTCTTCGGGTTCTTTTGTCGTGTTTGTTTCATTTGTTGGAGTTGGAACTTCATCATCTTCATCATCTTTATCTATAGGTTTAGGTAGACTAGTTTGATTGTCCTGAGTTGTTACTGGAGCAATAATTTGAGTTAAATTTGCAGCATTACCAAATATGTCTGTTGCTCTAACACAAACATAATTTTTTCCAGTTAAATCAATAGTTGAATTTTGTGTATAGGAATTTGTTGGAACACATAAAACTCTACTTGTTGAAGTTCCATATCTAATTGAATTACACCATGTTTTTGTATCACTACAAGTTATTGTTCCTTCGTTTATATTTACAGAAATTGTCGGAGGTTCGAAATCAAATGCGATTGGTTTTGTGATTTCACTACTATTTCTTCCTAGTTTGTCTTGAGCAATAACTTTTAGAGTTGATGCATTTTCTAAATCAACAGAAAGAGTTGCCTTGTTACTTGAGATTGTTTCTTTGAATGTATCATTTGTTCCTTTTTCTATTGTTACGAAAACTTTGTCAAGAGGAATTAAACTTGAGTAATTAAATCCAAAAGGAAGTTTTTGATAATTTCCTAAATAATCTACAGGTTCACCACCTGCAAAGTATTTTAGGTTTGAAATTGTTGGAGGATTTGGATCGTAAATGAAAGTTTTACTTAAATCATATTTTGTATCTCCTCCCCTCAAACAATAAAATTCTACCTTGTTTTCTCCTTCTTTTAAATTTAAAGCAGGCAAAGTTTTTACAGTGGAAGTTCCAGTTAGTGGAGTTGTAGAGTTAGATTTAAAACACCCAGCCCCCTCACTAATTGTAACTTCTATGCTTGCCGAAGATGAAGAGAGATATTTGTCAGGGTTTGTGGATACTATGTGAAGTCCTTTTGAGACATCAGTTGAAAATGAAATTGATTTTGAAGTTTTTTGATAGAATCTATCGAAACATTCAATGTCAATTTTGTAATTTTTTTTGTCAGCAAGATTGTCAATTACTGCTAAGTAATTTGTTTCTCCAGTATTTGTAAGTGTATTATAAACTGCACCATTTATTTTCATTTCACATTGAGTCGGATTTGTTGTTGTAAATGAAACCTCAGTATTTAATGCAGTAAGTATTGAACCAGAAATTGGTTGCAGATTTTCGATGTTTAAATTTCCTCCCGTAAATTTCTCAAATTTTAAAAGTGATTGACCAAGACCTAACTCTTCAGATAAAAAAATCCTGTCTCCTTGAATTAAATCATCACATGCAACCCATAAACCCCAAGCAGGGACAAGGTTATAGTCAAATTCGTGAATCCTATTGTCTGTGGTTGGAATTTCTCGAATTACATTTGGGTCTGGCAAAGAATCAAATTTTATAAGTGCGTCAGTATAATAACATTTTGCATTTCTTGGAGTTTGAAGTTTTACTTTGAAAGTATTATCTTCATCTCTGTAATAAATCTTCCCGCCTAAAAATTGTTTAAATTCTGGTTTGTAAAAATATTGAAGAGTATCATCATCTTCTTTTGTTAAAAGTTTTATGGACATTGTATCTCCTAAAAGAGCTAAAGTGAACTCTGCCGAATTTGAATTTCCCGCCAAGTCTGTAAAGTCTAATGTTATCGTTTTAAGTTCTCCATCTTCAAGATTTATTTGGCTTAAATCAAAAGGTATTGTTGAGGAATATGGTTTGAAATAATTATTTACTGGAAGAAAATTTTGAGTGATATCATCATAAGATACTGAGTATTGTTTAAGCTGTTCGGAAAATTCTAAATTTAAAATTTGTTGATCCTTAGAAATTAAAGCAACTTCCGATGGCCTTAGGAGCTGAGGATTTGCATTATCAAAAACTATTTCAAGAGATGTTGGTGTTCCTTGAGTTTTTATCGGAGTTCTTTCTACAAAATCCACAACATTTAATTTAAATTCTATATTATTATATTGCGAAATATTTTGTATTCCAAAATCTGTTTGGGTATTTAACATAATTTCAAAAATTTCAGTTTCAGTTGCTGGATCGTAAACTTCTCCAATTTCAATAGTTGTAGAATTACCATCATAAAATAAAGTTGCATTTGTAATTTCTATTTTTACTAAAGGATTAAGAAGCTGAATTTTTATTTCAGGAGCCTGATTATTTGTATAAAGACTTGTTGAAAATGCAAGAGATGTGAAAAATACAAGCATCAAGGCAAACATAAAACTCCTTTTATATTCCATTAAATAATTTTAAGAATAAATTATTATAAAATAATGTCTAAACTAAAAAGTAATGTTTATCTGTAGTACAAGTAGAGTTCAAAGGTTACACTTCTTTGCGAAGTTGGAATTGTTTTAACTCCGGGAGGCGCTCTTTTAAATCCGTAATATCTTAGTGAATTTTCTCCGGATTCCGCAGTTATTTGATTATTTCCATATTGGAATGGTTCATCTTGGTTTTCTTGGTCGTAATTTGTTATGTTAAATCCTTGGTATATTGTTGAGTCTGCATCAGAGAATACAGTAAGTCTATATGGTAAGTAACCCAGTTTTGTTTCATTGAAAAGAGAATTCATTGTATTATTTAATATCTCCTTAGAATATTCACAAGATGGTTTTTCTTGGGATCCGCATTTTATTTCTGGATCATTTCCAGAATTCACAAATGTGTAATCTACGCAAAACTGAATTAAATCTCTTAAAGAGTCTTTTCCTCTTTCAACTTCACAACCTGTACTAATATCTAAAATTGAATTTAGGGCAGATTCCGAGATTACTTTCATTTTCTTTTCTTGCATATCCTGAAGCTGGTCCTCGGGCTGAAGAGCTTTAATTTGAGAAAATACGATTATACCTATTACTATGATTACAAAGAAAAGTGCAACTCCGAAAATTTCTCCTTGAGATTTTCTCATTTTGGGTATCTAAATTTTTGATGACGATAAAATTTTATAAAGGTTCTTTATTTGGGACTAGTAATGTCAAGAAAAATATTTTTGCTTTTTATGGTATTTTTATGCACTAATTTAGCATTTGCTCAAGAATCAATTATAGATTATGAATATTTGAAAATAGATATTGAAAACCAGATTGCATTTGAGCTGGATTTCGAAAATAATTATAAAATAGAAAAGTTTGAAGTAAATTCTAATTTTCTTCCTCAAACGATTGAAAATGCTCAGTATTTGAATTCTTTTGAATCTTCAAATTCAAGATATAGAGTTAATGAAGAAGAAAATGATTTCAAACTTAGTTTTTTTTATGGTAAATCTAATTTGAAGGAGAAGAATTATATTGATAATTATTTCGTTTTGGAGTCTACAATATACAGACCAAAAGTTATGAAAAAGCAAGAGTTTCCAATTACGGAGTTTAATGAATCGAATAAAGAGTATCTTGAAATGGATGGTTTGATTGATTCTACAGATGAGATGCAAAAAGAAGTTTCAAGAATTGTTGAGGGAAGAGATGATGTTTATGAGGTTGCTTTAACTGTTGCTGATTGGATTGAGAAATATGTGGATTATGATTTGTCAACTCTAACAGAAAATCCGGATCAGAGTGCTAGTGAGATTTTTGATTCGAAAAAGGGGGTTTGTAAAGAGATTACTATTCTTTATGTTTCTATGATGAGACAACTTGGAGTGCCAGCTCGAATTGCAACAGGTTTTTCTTATACAAATTCTGAGGAGCTTGTTGAATTTGTTGGTTCAAATTGGGGAGGACATGCATGGGCAGAAGTTTTAATTGATGGACAATGGGTTCCATTTGATTTGACATATAAACAGTATGGTTTTGTTGATGCAAGTCATATTATTTTGGAGAGAGGTTCTCAAGTTAATTTGGGGAGTGTTTCAATTAATGCAAGTGGAAATGGAATTAAGATAATTGAAGGGGCCCTTCGTTCTGATACAAAATTTGAAATAGTTGAAAAAACAAAAAAAATTGAAGCAGAAAAGTTAAAAATTGTTGTTGATGGAACTCAAAAATTAAGTTATGATAGTTATGGCTATATTAATTTGTCAATTGAGAATAAAGATAATTTTTATAAGGTTTTATACCCACAGGTTTCAAAAGTCAAAGAAGTAACAGAAATAAATGGGCTAGATTTGATTTTTTTAAAACCAGAAGAAAAAAAAGAAATATATTATACTTTTAAAATACCAAAAGTTAGGAAAAGCGGTTATCAAGTGATTTATCCTTTTATAATTTGGTTTGAGGACGAAAAAATCACTTATAATGTAAGTGTTAGTGAGAATTATCTTTATTTTGAAAAAGAGAATCTTCCAAAGGCAAAAGAGATTGAGCTAAAATATTCACAGAATCAACTTGATTTTGATTGTTTTGTTATTTTTGGTAAAACTAATAAAGCAGCATGTGAAGTGAAAAACCCAAATAATTATATTTTTAAGGATGTTTTTGTTTGCGTTGATAGTGTTTGTGAGGAAAATGATTTGTCAATTTATGAAACTCGAGTTGTTACATTTAATATTGGTAAAAAGGATTTTGCAACAGTTAGATATTTTTATGGAAATGTTGATGAGACTGTTCCTGTTGAGCTTGAAAAACCAGAAATTGTTTATGATTATGAGTTGAGTGAAAATGGAGTTTTGAGTCTGGAAGCTGAAATTGAAAATTATTATGAAAATCAAAATTTGGAAGTTTATAAAGATGGTAAATTAGTAAAACAGTTTGAAATGCAAAAAGAGAAGATTGCAATTCCTCTTGATGAAGGATTTAATGAAATAAATATTGAACTTTATGTCGATGGAGATAATTATTCTCAAAGAGTGTTTGAAGTCCGTGTCCCAGAATCTGGATTTTGGGGATTTTTTAAGAATTTGTGGTTTTCTATTTTTGGCTAGATACAATTTAATTTTCCCAAAATTTTAAGTCCACTTTCATCTAATTTTGAAAATCCAAACCACTTGACACCTAAGTCTTTTAAAGATGCACCTATGTGATAAACATCTTTATCAATTATTAGGAATCTATCATGCGAATCATTAAAATTTTGAATTTCAATTTTTCCATATTGTTTTTTAAATTTTTCAATGTCATATTTTAATTGTTTTGAGAGGTTTTTTGTTAAAATTTTGAGTTTTACATTCTTTTGTTTTTTTGATAATATAGATAAAGTTGTATCGTCAATGTAATTATCAATTAAAATTATTTCGTTATTGGCTTTTTTTATTAATTTGGAAACAAAAAAATGTGCATCAAAGGTATGTCCATCAAAAAATATTCCTTGTTTTGGTTGTTCTTTTTCAAATTTATCAAATAAATTTTGTATCCATTTATCTTGAATTAAATTATGTTGCTCGATTTTTTCTAATCTATAATCTATTAGTAAATTTGATGAAAATTTTCTTCTCATTGAAACAAAAGCTCTCACAATTTGTATATTTATTTCTATTGCTTTTTTACTTTTTAGAATTGCAGAGAGCATTGAAATTCCTTGCTCTGTAAATGCAAATGGTAATTGGTATGAAAATTTAAGGTCTTTTAGGTGGTCACAAAATGTGACCAGCTCATTTTTTTCATTTTCATTTAGTTGAAACATGAAATCTTTTGGGAATCTATCGATATTTCTTTTTACAGCCTGATTTAATACTTTAGTTTTTATTTCATAAAATTTAGCTAAATCGAAATCAAGCATAACTTGAACTCCACGAAGGGAATAAATTTTATTTTTTATGCTCTCTTCAAAAACAAGTTGATTTTCTTTCATAAACTATTTTCATATTTTTAATTTATAAATCTCTCTTATGAACTCAGTAGAAAAAATATTCAAAAATATTGAAGTGAGTAGAAAGTTAGTTCTTTTTAGCTAAATCTTTTAAATAATTTTTGAAAGCTTTAACTATATCATCTCTTGCATATTCTACAAATTTAATTGAACCTGCTCTCTCGTGTCCACCACCATCAGCATTTGCATAAGTCATTTTTTTTGCTGTGTTTTTTGCAAAGTCAGGAATTGAGATTTCTTTAACTGCATCACTTGCACGAATTGTTAAAAATGTAGAACCAAAAGTTGCAGTGATTACTGGTTTGTCAAGTTCTTTTTCAAATTGTGCATGAATATGATTTGTTGATTTTCCAATTGCAGGATATTCTCCTCTATAGGTTCCATATTCTCCATTAAAAAGCATTAGATAAAAAGGTCCGAAATCTTGTTTTTCACTATAATGTTTTGCAACTTCATAAACTGCTTCATATCTTCTTTTTAATTCGGGTTCTAGCATTTTTACAAAATCTTTTTGTGCGTTTAAGTCTGCTTCGAAAAGAGTATCTACAAATTCTCTTGATTCGTTAAATCTAATGTAGAAAGATTGCATATCAATTATTTCTCCATAAATTTTCATGTGTTCAAGTGTGTATCCTTCTTTTTTTGCAAGTTCTAAGTATTGGTCAAGTTCTGGGCATTCTGAATGATCAATTATCCCAGCCATTGCAGGAATAAATACTTGATTTTTGTTTTTTGGGTAGATAAAGTTTGCAAGTTCATAGCCTAGCATTCCAGCTGTAACATTTGAGTCAAATCCTTCTAAATATGGATTAATGTGTGCATCAATGTATTTGTCTACTTCAACTTTTCCATCTTTGATTTCTCCGGGAAAATGATGATCAACTACAACAATTGGACATTCGTACATTTTCATTTGTTTAATTGATAAAATGTCTTCATCTGTTGAACCATTGTCTGTAATTACAATTAATGGTGGTTTTTCTGCGTTATTTTTGATTTTATCTCTTAAATAATATGCAACATCTTTTGCAGCATCTTCATATTCATAAAATGGAGCCTTACTTGGAGCTCTTCTGTAGTTTTGATATCTTAAAAGCTGGTCTCCACCAGAGACTTCATCCATAAATGCTAAAATAGCTCTCTCAATTGTAATTGCTGAGGAATATCCATCTGTGTCTGCATTATGCCTTAGAAGAATAGGTCTTCCATCCAAAATTGCTGCTTTAATTATTGTTGCAACTTCAATAAATCTAGGTTTAAGGGCTTCAAGGGCTTTAGATTTTATTGTGAAAGTTGTGTTTGTTGGTTTTGCTTTAGATTTTCTAATGTCATCAATTTTTTTAGAAAAGTTTGCTAAGTCTTTTTTATCAAGTTTTCGAAGTGCGAAAATTTCTCCTTCAATACCTCCATTTCTCTCGTTTATTTGAGCTTTTACTTCTACAAAGTCTCCAACATCTGCTTCTGGATATGCTCTCTCGCCGGGAGCTTTGAATGCTTTAAATGTAAAGTTTTGCGTTCCATCGTTAAATATCATTAAAGTTGGTCCGCTTGTTTGTTTTACTGTTTCAATTTTTCCTCTCAGACTGAATTTTTTTCCAACATCTGATTTAGAAATATCTTTGAATAATTTAAATTCCATAATTAATTAAAATTAAATGTTATTTATAAAGTTATACTTATAGGG
>CAZLRR010000017.1:18717-25015 GCA_964562045.1 uncultured Methanosarcinales archaeon | reverse complement strand
AAAGAGGAAATTTTGCTTAGTTCGAGGCGTTTGAAGTTGGATTAGAGTTCACATCTATCCAACCTTCAAACAACGAAGAAATAAGTAAAATTAACCTTTTTTATTAAATAGTTTTTCGACCATTTCGACATATGTTGAAGAACTCCAAAGCTGAGCCAAACACCCTTCAGCTCTCTGCTCCTTAAACGATGAAATTTCACTACCGAATCCTATTGTTCCCATACGCAAAATATCCTTTGTAGAAGATAACAAAATGCCAGAAATCACACCACGATACTTTCTCTCATTAACATCCGCCATAACTAAAGCAGAAACATTATTAATCCAAAACCAAACATCACCATTATGATAACTCTCATTATTCTCCCCAGAATACTCATCCTTAAACACAGGATTCTTCTTAGACAACGTAGCAATACCTCCCCAAGGCGATTTCAACTCCACTAAAGCCTTATCAAAAATCTCCTCCCACTCAGACTTAAAAAACAAATCAGGATACAAATAATAAGCCAAAAACACATTACAAGTCAATTTATCCTCATAAGGCTCATTATACAATCTCCCGTTTCTAAAATAAGACTTTCTAATCTTCTCACGAAGCAAATTTTCCAAATCCAAAAACTTATCACATTCATCTTTCTGCAAAATCTGACCCAAAAATCCAAGCACAGAAACATACTCCAAAAGCCCAACCTGAATATCAAGAGGCAAATTAACACCAACAGTATCCATCCACGAATCAGCATACTTAACCCTAATCAACTCCTCATTTTTATCCCATTGTCCAGAAATAAACCTATAAAACGCGCCCGAAAGCCTCCTATAAACATACTCAAGTTCCTCCGTAGAGATAACGTCTGCAAGCTTCTGCTGAGAATCAAGCGCATAAACCAAATCCTCAATCCTTTTAGCCAATAAAAACATAGCATCAACAGACTCCTGCGAATCAGAAATAGTCATAAGCCGTTTCAAAGTACCAAAATCACTAACCTCATGCAAATAAGCAAAAAGTCTCTCCTTCACAAGCCCATACTCGCCCATATTAATCAAAGCCCGCATACCAATCAAATCATCCCTTGACCAAACCTGCCCAAACCAAGGAAGTCCCGCATAACTTCCACCAAGATCAAAATCCTTATTCAAAAAAGCATAAACTCCTCTTCTTGAAAGTTTATATGCAACCTCAACATCTTGCGGCAAAGGATCCTTAAACTCCGGCACCGAAAACATCTCAGATACAATTCCTGCCTCAAAATTAACAAGCTCATCCTGATGATTATCCAAAAGTGCAATCTGCTCCAAAACTTCCTGCTCACTAAAACCTGCCCCAAAAACAATCCTCTTAGAACCCATAACTTGAATCTTCAAAGGCCTATAAACATACCAATCTGAAAGAGAACCTCTAGCCGCAGAATACGGATAAAACTTCTCAGTCCACTCATCAACAATATCATACTTCAAATTTGCAGCCTTCATCCCAACAAAAATTTCATAATCACTAGAATCTCCCTTCTGTTTCACATACTTAAAAATAATAACACCTCCCTTAACATACCTCTCAAAATTTCTTCCCCACTGATCAAAATCATAAAACTTACGAACATCAAAATCAATCAAAACCTCACCATCAAAATCTCGAATCTCATACACCAAACCACCAGAAGGACCTAAAAAAAACCTCTCAGACGTACTCACAGGAAACTCCATATCAACAACTTCCTCCAGAATACCCTCGTCATTATAATCCAAAACCGAATGCTCACCAAAAGTATGATCACTTCGAGTCTTCTCATCAACTGGAACCCTCACAAAATTCTGCCTATGAGACTTATATCTCCTCTCAAACTCATACCCATTATAAAAAACCTCAGCCACTTCCTCCCCTTGAAGAATAATCTCATCAATAATTTTAAAAATCTCAAAAGTCTTAGGATTTGCAATATGAAACCCGAAAAACTTAGTAGGATTTCCCTGAGCTGCAAACTGCACAAAATCTCCCTTAATATTAGAAAGAAGACAAGAAACCTTACTCAAATCTCCAAGAGCATCATAAGAATATCGCTGATTTGAAAGTTCATACTTTATTTTCATATATAATTTTATACTATTAATTTTAAAATAAATCGCAACCCCAAAAAAGTGAAGAATATAATATTATTTCAATAAAATCTGATTCTGGGCGCTAAATAAATCAAGCCCACCAATTGAAGATAATCCCAAAAGCAAATCCCCCAAAGTAGTCTCTGGAGCATAATTTTCAACTAAAAGACTTCCGTGCTCTGCCTCAATATCCTCAAGTAAATCTTTCATATAACCAAACTCATCAATAAAACCTGCCTCTTTTCCAGTACTTCCTAAAAAAATCTCTCCAGTTGCATACTCTTCAACATCCTCTCTACTTAAATTCCTAGCCTCAGCAACATGAACAATAAAATTTTCATGAATCTCATCTAAAATATTTTGAAGTTTCTCTTCCTCCTTCCCCGTCAATTCTCTGAACGGAGTTCCCATGTCTTTATGCTCTCCGGCAACCAATCTTCTGTAAGTAATATTGTACTCATCAATAAACTCCTCAAATGCAAGACCTGCAGAAGTAACTCCTATACTTCCAACAATACTCATCTCAGAAGCATAAACCTTATCAGCACTCATAGCAATCCAAAAAGCGCCACTTGCACCAGTTTCAGAAATTATCGCATAAACCGGTTTCTCTGCCCGCTCAATAGCTCGAGAAATCTCTTCAGAAGCCACAGGCGAACCACCCGGAGAATTAATATCTAAAATAATTGCCTTAACACTAGTATCTTCATCAAGTGCTAAAATCGTATCTGCAATATCTCTTGAAGAGAGCGAAGTTCCATACAATGTTGTTTCCTTATCTGTTAAAATCACTCCATTAATTGGAACAATTCCAGCTTTTGGAGTTACCGAATAAATAAAACTCGAAATAATACTGCTCAAAAAAAAGAACAGAAAAAAGAACAAGAAAAACATTTTCCATGAAAACCAAGATTTTCTTTTTTTTCTTTTAGGAGAATCATCATCTCTCTCATTTTTTAACTTTACATAATCAGCCATATTATCTATACACAGACATTATTTATAAAAATTTGTTACTTGAAATAAAAAAATTAATCGAAAAATGTAAACAAAACTTTACAAAATCTTTTTAAAGAAAATCAGTTTACTATTAATTACTTGGCAAACTAAATTCTATTAAGTGGGGTTAGCGAAGTGGTCAAACGTGACCGACTCAAGATCGGTTCCTTATGGTTCGAGGGTTCGAATCCCTTACCCCACACTCAAAATTCTAAAAACTTTCGTCCCTAGTCCCCATTCTCTAGTCCCAAGTCCCAACATAAGCTTTATAAACCAATTCCCATTATTTTTATTATAATGGTAAGCGGACAGCTGAAAAGTAGATCAAGATTGACAAGAGTTCAGGTTAAAACTTCAAAAGGCACTGTAACTCACTACAAACTAAAAAATAGACAGGCTCCAAAGTGTGCTGTAACAGGAAAGCCACTTAGAGGAATCCCAAGAGGAACAAACACTGAGTTTAAAAACTTAAACAAATCACAAAAAACAGTCTCAAGAGCATATGGTGGTTACATGTCACACACAGCTTTAAAAGAAAAAATCTTAAACGAAATCGTTCTAAAAGAATAAATATAATTTTCTAATCTTAAAATCTAATTTTCTATGAATCTATTGGAAATAAATTATGTCTAAACTTAGTTTTAAAGTCTTCCCTTAAACTAGTAAACCGTTGAGTAAATAAAGTTTCCCATCGAATTAAAAATAACTGAAATTCCTTAAAATTCTTTTCATCAAACTCCTCACTTTCTCCAACTCCCGCAATAGTTTTCTCTAACTGACCAAAACACAAATAATCATCAACTTGTTCTTTAAAATCAAAATATCCTCCGGACTTAAACCTCTCTTCTGCAAAATCCAAAAAGTCATAATATGTATAAATAATAACTTTCTCAAATAATGTAGCCTCATCTCCCTCCCCAGACCTCATCTGATAAAAATCTATTAATAATCCTTCCCAATCCAAAAACCTATATCCTAAACCCCCTCCCTTAAATTTAACCTTATCCTCATAGGAACTAAGTTCAGAATTGAAATCTCTAACAAAAGTTTTTACTCTTTCAATATTTGCTCCTGCAACAACATAATTCTCTAAATCTCTAATTTCTAATACCATTTTAAAAAATAAAAAACATCAATACCTATTTATACTAGCAACACCACCCAAACCATCTAAAACTTTCCCCGGTTCATGACCAGAATTAATAATAACCAAACTACCATTCATCTGCTCAACTAACTTCATCTGTCCAGAAACCTCTGCATATCTCCCCTCCTCTTTCATCTTAGAAATAAACTCAGTTGATACCAAAAATTTCTCAACCTTGCCCTCAGAAACAGCATTAAAACTCTCTTCCTCACCATAAGAACACTTGCCTCCAACATCTAAATTCCTCAAAAACTCATTCATCTCAGACTGCTCCTGAGCAATCAAACTCTCAGAAAGCAAACCAGATTTAGAAACCTCAGAAATCGCCTTCTGAACTCTCGAACTTGAAACCTCAGGAAAACTAAAAGCCACAGATTTAATTCCTCTATCCTTTAAAAACTTCACAAACTCATCCTTCCAAAACCCCGGCCCTGCAACCACAATCTGAGAATAATCCTTAGAAAACAAACTCTCCAAAATCTTAAACTTCTCCTCATTCTCAGAAATATTCTCCATATTTCCCTTCTTAGACCCAAGTCCCGACTTAGAAAACAAAACACTATACGAAAAATCCCCAAACTCACAGACAACCAAATCCTCCTTATCCATCAAAATCAAAAGATTAAAACTCTTCTTAGACTCAAGAGAATTCTTCAAAAGCTTCTCCTCAAAACTCAAAACCTGACCCTTCTTAAGCTTCACCAAATCATTAACTACAATTGAAACACTCTGCGAAACACCAATACTTGTAAACTCTGTTTCATTTTGAATCTCTCCCGAAACTCTAACAACCTCACTCTCAAAACTCACCTTCTTAACAAGTAAATCAACTCGAATCAACTTTCTAACCTGCTTTGTCTTATCATCACCAATCTTAATCTTACGCTCAACTGTTGCAAAAATCATATCCTCTGGTGCAATAAACTCACTCAAAACCCATAAATCCTCTAAATTCTCTGGACGAAGTTCAAACTCATTGCCTCTCCTATCAATTAAAATCATAATAAAGAATTAAAGAAAGTAATTTATAAAGTTTAGTACCAATAAAAAATGTAATTTTAATCTTTTTTCACTTCAAGCTCAAGTTTTCCAGAATCAAACTCAGCCTCAGCAATCTTAACATAATCTTGAGTCAAAACTTTTCCTTTCTTACTAGATTTAACTTTAGGCTTATCCCCGCTAGCCAATTCTTCTGCTCTTGCAGAAAGCAATCGTGTTTTTTCAAATTTATTTAATTTTTCCATTTTATTCCTCCTTTTTATTTTGTTCAATAACTCTAATATCATCCAGACTCAAAGTAATTGGAATAGGCACAGCCATATTTAAAGGCTCAATAATAACCTCATCCTTACCAGGCACAACCCTTACAACTTTTGCCCTATCTCCTTTAAATGGTCCTGCAATCATCTCAACAATATCTCTCTCATGAACAACAATCTGTTCTCCTTCTTTCTCGAAATACTTCTCAAGTTCTGCAAAATCAACCTGAGACCTGATTACTCCCTTATTATTTGGAACTCCCCTCACTGCATCCACAACTTTCTGTAAATTCTCTGCTTCTGCAAAGACATAACCTCTCACAGTTTCAGGTGCAAAAAGCGAATAAATGCCATGATTTTCTCTTTTAGAAATCACTTTTGCAATAGCATCAAGAAACTTCTCTTCCTTGCCTGCAGACGTCCTTACAATATAAAATTCATGCTCTGTTTCCATTTTAGTTAAATAAATAAGGGATTAAAAGACCCTCTAATAAAAGCCACAATAAAAAACCAAAAAATCCAATAATCAAAAAACCTATTGCAACAATTTTCAATGTTTGAAAATACTCCTTTTTACTTGGTTTCTTTGTTACTTTCCATACTCTTTTCATGTCAGATATTGTTTTCCAAACCATGTTTTATATATACAATAATTACTCTCTATTTTTAAAGGTTACCTATAACCCCATAGTATAATAAGCAAAAATAACAAAACAAAAATTACCAACAATAACAAATAATTAGAAATTTTTTATTAGTTCAAGGCAGTTGAATGTGAATTAGAGTTTACATC
>CAZLRR010000017.1:0-18617 GCA_964562045.1 uncultured Methanosarcinales archaeon | reverse complement strand
AATTAGAAATTTTTTATTAGTTCAAGGCAGTTGAATGTGAATTAGAGTTTACATCTATTCAACATTCAAATAACGAAGAAATAATGAAAAAGGACAATTATTTGTATTATCTAATAAACTCAAGACCTAACTCATCATCAACATTAGCATCCTTATTTGCTTTTTCAAGCCTTTTTTTACCCCTAATCTGATCAGATTTAACTCCAGTAATTACAACCATAGTTTTAACTACCTTATTCAAATCATCCATAATTTGGGCACCCCAGATAATCTTTGCATCCTCATCAAGTGTTTCGGAAACTTTAGCAACAATCTTTCTAGCATCCTCTAAACTCATATCATTTCCACCAGTAACATTAACCAAAGCACCGCTAGCACCTTTCAAATCAACATCAAGAAGTGGATTATTCAAAGCCCTCTCAACTGATTCCTCAGCACGGTTCTCACTATCAGACTCACCAAGTCCAATCATTGCCATACCTCCATCAGTCATAACAGTCTTAATATCAGCAAAATCTAAATTAATCAAACCATTTCTAGTAACAAGTTCGGTAATTCCTTTAACGGCGTTAGTCAGAACTTCATCAGCAAGTTTAAACGCAGTATGAAGTGGCAGATTTGGTGCAATCTCTAATAATTTCTCATTTGGAATAACAATTAATGTATCAACAAATTTCTCCATCTTCTCAAGACCAATTAAAGCATTTTGATACCTTCTTGAACCTTCCATTGCAAAAGGCACAGTAACAACTCCAATTACCAATGCGCCATTTTTCTTAGCCATCTCAGCAACAACAGGAGCAGCACCAGTTCCTGTACCCCCACCCATACCAGAAGTAATAAAAATCATATCAGAATCCTTCAAAGCTTCTTTAATTTGTTGTTCGGACTCTTTAGCTGCCTCTTCTCCAACTCTAGGAACTGCTCCGGCACCAAGACCTCGAGTTAATTCCTTTCCAATTAAAATCTTCTTATCAGCTTTAGTTTCAATCAAATCCTGAGCATCAGTATTAATCGCAATCAATTTTGCACCTTCAACACCAATCTCAGCAATTCGATCAAGAGTATTATTTCCTCCTCCTCCAACACCAATCACTTTAATTCTAGCCTGGTGTTCCTTTAGAACTGCCAAAAGCTCCTCATCATCTTTACTATTCATCTGTGGTTTTTCATACCCTGATGTTGATACTGCGTTTTTTATAAGACTGTCCATTTTTTAGTTATTATTAATCAGTTAATAAATTCAATTTTTAAAATTTTGTATTTTCATTGAGTAGTCCTTAGACTCAGGAATAAAATCCTGCAAAGTTTTTTCAACTAACTCCTTCAAAGGTAAAAGTTGTTGATGAACTCCAAGCTCCAAAATTTTATCCTTTACGGAAACTTTGTACGCTTCTTCTGGAACCCTTAAAACAGAATTCATAACTACTTTTACTTTTGTCTCAATCTTCTCGATTTTTTCTGCTACTTTGTAAGTTAATTTAATATCCTTTCCTGCAAAAGGAGAATTAAAATCAACCATAACTCTGCCGCCCGACACTGACTTAACAGTTCCAAGCATACCATTAAAATCGTAAGTCATACCAACAACAGCCCTTAATTTTTGCTCATCAAAAGCAGACTTAGGAAAAGTTCTAATAAATTCTCTTTTTCTAGGACCAAAAGCATCATTAACAGACAATTCCAGAGTCGTTTCCTTCTCAGGAGCTTTATTCTTCTTAATATCCTCATCAAGTGCTTTAAGTAAAAAACCTTTTCCAACAATCATTGTAACTGGTTCATACTTCTCAGCAGGAAGATTTTCCGCTTTTCCTTTTTTCTCATCAGTAGTCTGAACTAACTTGCCATTTGCATACATATCGTACTCAACTTTCACAAAATCATTTTCCGAAATTTCCATTATAATAAATGAAGTTTGAAGTGTTTTATAAAACTTGCTTTATCCTCTCAACAAAATCTGGCATAACATCATAAATATAATCAACAGTTTCAAAAATTAACTCCTTGAGTGTAATCTCACCACAAATTAATCTATGAGATTCATTATCATCTGCTAAATCTTCACATTTCCCCTCGGAAATCTCCTTAAACAAATGAGATTTTAGTCCGAATTTCTCTTCAATATATATCTTATGATGCTCTGCCATAGCAACAATTACATCTGCATTCTCTGCAATGTCCTTTGTAATCTTTCTTTGAACATGTCCGTTTGGACTCACACCATACTTACTTAGTCTCTCAACTGTCCACTGATAAGGAGGTTCCGGACTTGCAATAGTTCCACAAGACGAAACTTCAAAACCTTCAATTCTATTATCATCCAAATATTTCTTCATCAAATATTCTGCACTCATACTTCTAAAAATATTGCCAGTACAAACAAATAAAACTCTCATAAATAGAACTCAATATAATCAATTAATAAAATTTTGTTTTTAACATAGAAATGGTGACCGGGGGGCGATTCGAACGCCCGAACACGAGAGTGACAGGATCTTAAGTCCTGCGCCTTTGACCAGACTTGGCAACCCGGTCATAAAAAATATGATTTCTGCAAGTCTGCGATAATATAATAAAACTGCAAATGATTTATAAATTTTGCCTCATTAATTATCTTATGAAAGCAGAGGAAGAAGGAATTGAAATTCATTCATTCGGAGAAAAAATATCAAAAGAACTAAAAGTATTCTACAATCCGAAAATGAAATTAAATAGAGACTTTTCCCTATTAATTTTGAAAACCGATTTTGAGAATCGAGATAAGAGACTAGAGATTAGCGACAACTCTACTCCCCATTCTCCAATCTCCAAACTCATAAAATATTGTGACCCTATGGCAGCCTCCGGAATTCGTCAGCTCAGATTCATTAAAACAATCCCTGAAATCTTTGATGAAATAACTTTAGGTGACATCTCTCAAGACTCAATTAATCAAATCAAAAATAACTTCAAAAAAAATAATCTCCCTACAGAAAAACTAAACCTCAAACACCAAAACGCAATCAATACAATAACAGAAAAATATTATGATGTAATTGAACTCGACCCATTCGGCTCACCAGTACCATTTCTAGACTCTGCTTGTCAAAGAATAAAACATAATGGAATTCTCTCAGTTACAGCAACAGACACAGCAGCTCTTTGCGGAACTTACCCAAAAACAACACTTAGAAAATATGGAATCTCTGTTCAAAAAACTCTATGGCACGAAGAACTCGGACTTCGAAACTTAATTGCATTCTCTCAAAGAATTGCTGCCCAATACGAAAAAGTTCTACATCCAATAGTCTCCTACACAGATAAACACTACTTCAGAATTTTCTTCAAAGTTGAAGAATCACGGACTAAATCTTACGAAATGATAAAAAAACACAAATACCTAAAACACGACATCAAAACTCAAAAAACACAAATTTTAGACTATGAAGAAAAAGGAGCATTTGGAAAAACCTACATTGGAGAATTAAATAATAAAGAATTCCTAAAACTGTTACTTGAAAACATCCAACTAATTCAAGACAACAAAGAAATTACTAAACTTCTCGAAAAATTAATTGCAGAACCTAATGTTGTTGGATACTTTAACACTCACAAACTACAAAAATCATACAAAATTGCAACTGAAATCAAAAAAGACACAATACTTGCAGAACTTAAAAATCAAGGCTTTGAAGTATCAAAAGCACATAACGACAAATACGGAATAAAAACGAATGCACCGGTTGAAAAAGTTTTAGAAATATTAAAAAAATAATTACTCCCAAGCAAGTTTAGGATATTGACCATCTTGAAGGTTCCAAATAGAAGTGTCCCAACCATCATCAATAAAAGTTTGAGCAGTTTTCATCTCGGCAGTTGTTTGACCAGTTGCACCCAATGTAAATCCCGAAGCTAAATCAGAGTCATAAAAATTATTATTAAATGTGTTCATATCATCGTTTTTAATAAACGCATAATTGCCAATAGTTACAGCGACATAACAATCTTCAATAGTTAAAGACCCAGCTTCAAAGATAAATCCTGCGAAATCATTTTCATCGCCAGTTATATTTCCAATAAAATAACTATTTGATATGGAACTCGCACCCACAACACAAGAACCAATTAAACCTGCTGAATCTGATTGCGAATTAATATTAGCTTTAGCAAAAGAAGAATCAATATAAACACCATCTTCACACCTTCCAATAAGAGCACCCACATTTTCCAAACCACTAACATTTCCTTCAAAAGAAACATTATCTATATGAGATCCATAATCTGAAGCAGTAAGTCCTCCAACACGATTCTGACCTGAAACCTCAGCATTTTTAATTCTTAAATTTTTAATTTCGACTGGATATCTAATTGATAAAAAAATTCCAACATCATCAGAACCGCTTACAACCAAATTACTAATTGTATAAAAATTTCCATCTAATACTCCAGTAAAATCTTCTATTGGACTAAATCCTGCAAAATCTGAACAATCAACATTAGAAATTAACTCATAGTCCGAACTTAAACTTTGACTGATATTCTGGAACTGCTCACAATTACAAATCTGATATGGGTTTCCACTGGAACCATCTCCACCAGCAAAACCATTAGTTCCATTAGTCAAACAATGAGTTGGAGGCACAAAATCATCAATGAAAATCTTCTTTGCAATAATTTCTTCATCAGTAATCACAACAACATCAAATTGTGAGCCTGAAAGCTTAGACAAACAACTCGTAATCTTAACTTCATGAACTCCACTAGAAATATTCTGAACTGCCTCATCACAATCAACCCCATTAACTTTTACAGATTTTATCTCAATATCAGAACTTCCGGGATTTTTAATGTAAATAGTGTCACCAGAAATTGTTTCAACTCCAGCTCTTCCACCGCCAGTAGCAGTTTCTCCTTTTTGCTCAACATCAGCAAAAACTTCTGAATTAAAACTCCCAAACCAGCTTTGAAAACCAACAACAGCAACAACTGCAACAACTAAAAGCAGTGCAATTGCAACCACGGGAGAAATCCCTTTATTTATATTTTTAAATATCATAATAATTAAGACAACAATGATTATTTAAATTTTTATCTTCACTGTATATTACTCCTTATATAACATCCCAAGCAAACCCTTGTAAAACTTCTTATCCGATAAAAAAATAAAAAACGAAGTAAAAACAATACTAATCAAAATAACCGACAAAATAATACCCACTAAATCAGTAGCAAAACTCCCTAAAATGCCACTACTAACAACAAACTGCGCCAAAACAACAGCAGCCAAACCCTTAGGAATTAAAGCCTCAAGTATAACTCTAACATCCCTATCAATCTCTTTTTTCCTAAAAGCAAACCAAACAGAAATCGGTCTTACCATATAAACTGCCATAGTGATTAAAAAACCAATAAAAATAAGCCACAAATTTGAAAAATCCAGCAAAATTCCAATATACACAAAAAAGAAAATCTTAATAAAAAACGAAATTTCCTCATAAAAGGATTTAGCATTAGTATTCAAAACATTATGAGAAATCTTCCTATCCAAAATCCTTTCTTTTTTCTTAACACTTCTAACTTTTGCAGCTCTTGCCTCAATAGCCTTATTTTTCTTTCTGTATCTAAACTTCAAAATACTTCTTGAATTACCCAAAACAATTCCAAAAGTAAGTGCTGCAATCGCTCCACTTCCAGAAACTAAAGGCGACTGAACAAAAGCATAAACTCCCATAACAATTCCAATAGTTAAAATATGCGCGCTAATTAAATCCTCATGTTTACTAAGAAGTAAAACCCAAAAATATCCTATAATTACACCAACAAAAATTGCCAAAGCAAAAGAAACTAAAACACTCCTAAAAATCTCTGAAGGCAAAACCCCAGACCCCGGAGAAAAAATCCTAACCAAAGTCAAAACTCCAATAATACATAAAACATCAGTAATTGCAGACTCCATAGTTAAAATAGTTCCATATCTCTCTTTAATATCAATATTATTAATCAACGGAATAACAACTGCAGAAGAAGTTCCCGCCAAAATAAACGCAGCAATAAGTGATGCAGGAACTGAACCGCTAATAAAAAAAACAATCCCGAAAATAACTCCCAAAGACAAAATAAAATGCAAAATTGTCAACTTCAAAACATAAGAAAGTGACTCAAATAAAGTTTTAATATCAATATTTAATGCTCCTTGAAACAATAAAAAAATCAAAGCAAAAGTTGTAAACACAGAAGAACCAGCCCCCAAATTCTCAGGATCAAGCCACTTAAACCCATACCTAATTACAACTCCAACACCGATTAAAATTAAAACATCAGGAATTCCTGTTTTCTTAAAAATATACCCACTAATATACCCAAGAAGAATAATAGAAGAAATCACTGCAAATAAAGATACAATATCCATAATATAATGTTTAAAAAATTTGTATATAAAAATTAGTTATTGTTGTTAAGGGAATAATCCTTTATTCCTCAGAAACATATTTTCCCTCTTCTAAAGAAAGCATTGCATAAATCTCCTCAGGAAATAAATTTTCACAAACCCAAACTGGCGCAGAATCATCATCTTTCAACGATTCATGTACTTTAGAATTTTCTCTCAATAAAACTGATGACCTAGTACGATAAGCACAACAACTACCTTTTCCACAAACTTCATCACAAACACAATCGATTAATGGTCTATTTTGTTCAAACCTTCTTCTCTCTTCTTCGCCCAAACTTCTCTCATAATCTAAAAAAGCTTCAGCAAAAGAGACAGTATTTCCTCTCTCATAATTCAGATTAACATAATGATCCACAACATCAAGAAATTTAGCAACTAATTTCCTTTTCATTTCTGCATGAGAATATGGTTCAGCGTTAGCTTCATTAACTTTTTCAGACTTACAACTTTTGGGTTTTTCATATTTACGAGAAATTGCTACAACAACACATTCATGAAGCCCAGTTTCATCATCAATTGCCAAAGAATTGAAACCCGAACTTCTACCCACAATACTTTCCAATGTCATTTTTCCATCCACTCTTCCATCCAAAGAGTATTAGAGTTTAACCGTTTTTGTTATTTATAAACACATCGAAATGGTGACAATCTCACCCACACTAGTTTTTATCCAATTCTTCCTTTAAAATCTCCTTCCTATACTTTGCAGTTTTATCACCAATTTTAAACTTATAAGGAACTTTCCTAACAGATTTCTCGCCTTTTATTTCCTCCTCTAAAGTATAATCATTGATTTTTTCATTAAACAAAATTTCTTTGGCCATAAATTAAGTTAAAAGTTAGAAGTTATAAAAGTTTTGGAGAATTATAAGAAAATATTGTAATAAACCCGCAAAAATAAATAATGGCTCCATATAACTCAAAAAGGCAAAATTCTACTAGAAAAGCTTTGCTTTTGTGGGGCATTAATGCAAAATATTGCATTAAACCTCTGTTCAAGACAAAAAACTTATAACTAAACAAAAATCACAAAAATCATGATAAAAAAAATAATTGCAATTATACTCTCTTTATTCATGCTATTAGTACTCTCACTTGCAGTTTTAGGATTTATACCATTTCTAGCTTTTGCAATTGCAGCACTTGCAGTTTTTGCAATAGGAAAATTATATTTTAAATAAAATTAACTATATGCTTTTTCTCTATTATCAATATTAAAAACAATCTTTTTTTCCTCATAATTTAAACGATATAAAACTCTAATGTCTCCAAGTCTAATCCTAAAAACATTATGTTGATTAACAATAGGTTTAGAATCATGTGGAACGGGATTAGTTGAAAGTATATCAATTTTATCTAAAATTCTTTTAATTTGATGTTCATCAAATTTCTTTAAGAACTTTTTAGGTTGTTTGTCATAAAAAATTTGTAATTTCATAGTCCAAGTTCTTTTCTTAAATCATCACTAGAAGTTAATTCATTATTTGCTTCATTTTCATAACTTTCGTTAAGCAATTTAGTTTCCTCAGCAGACATAAAACTATCTTTATCTGGCATATGCTGTTTAATATAGTCTAATTCAGTCTTAATATTTTTTAATTCATTTAAAATTGTATTCATAGAAACATCCATAAATATTAATGTCCTAACTAATTTATATGATTATCGAAAACAAAATCCCAAAACAAGTTCATGAAATTTAAAAAAATTTACATATAACTCGACATTGATAAATTATCAGTAACCTCCTTTTTAGGATTTTTCATCTCATTTTCAATCTCTGCATAATGTTTTCTCAGCTCAACATTAACGCTCGGCCGAATTACTTTCAAAGCTTCATCAAAATCTTCTTTTGTAACCTTTTCACATTTAATGTTTCGCCTCAAAGCAATAAGTCCAGCTTCACGAACCAGTGCCTCCAAATCAGCACCAACATATCCTTCAGTTTTCTGTGCCAAATGAGAAACAAGCATATCGCCATCCTCAATAGGCATTCTACTCACATGAATCTTTAAAATAGACATTCTAGCTCTCTCATCAGGAATATCAACCAAAACCAACTTATCAAACCTTCCTGGACGAAGAAGTGCAGGATCAATAAGTCCTGGTCTATTAGTTGCCGCAATCACTTTAACATTCACAAGATTCTCAAGTCCATCCATTTCAGTTAAAATCTGTGTTACAATTTTATCTGTTGCCTTTCCAGTATTTCCTCCCATACGAGTTGCACCAATTGCATCAAACTCATCAAAAAACAAAATACAAGGACTATTCTGTCTAGCCTTCTGGAAAATTTTCCTAACAGCTCTCTCACTCTCACCAACATACTTATTAATCACTTCTGGTCCTTTCACATAAATAAAATTACAAGCAGTCTCAGTTGCTACAGCTTTAGCTAAAAGAGTCTTACCAGTTCCAGGAGGACCATATAATAAAATCCCTTTCGGAGCTACAATTCCAAGCCTTGAAAAAGCCTGAGGATTCTTAAGCGGCCACTCAATCATCTCAGTTAATTGTTGTTTCAAATTCTCTAAACCACCAATATCTTCCCATTTAACATTTGGAGACTCAACTGAAAATTCTCTCATTGCAGAAGGTCTAATATTTTTCAAACTCTGCGCAAAATCATCTTTAGTAATTTCAAGTCTTGCTAAAACCTCTGCAGGAATCTCCTCATCTTCTTTCAAATTCAGGTCGGGGAAAGTTCTTCTCACTACATTAAATGCCGCTTCTTTAACCAAAGCTTCCAAATCTGCACCAACAAAACCATGGGTTACTCCGGAAATCATCTTCAAAATCTGATTAGCCTCACTTCTTCTCACCTTCTCAACAATTTCCTGAGGCATTAAAGCAACCCCCTCAAACTTATCATTTTCAAAAGCTTTTGAAATAGTATCCAAATCAACTTTCTTATCAGAGTTTGACATATAAGTCTCAAGCGCTCTCTGATATTTCTTAAAACCTTCAGGTAATTCCATAGGCATTCCCCTAGTATGAATCTTTAAAATCTCAAGCCTATCACTCTCTTTTGGAACTCCAATCTCAAGTTCCCTGTCAAATCTTCCCGGCCTTCTAAGCGCCTCATCAAGTGAATCTGGCCTATTAGTTGCCGCAATAACAATAACTTTCTTATTCTTATTCAAACCATCCATTAAAGTCAAAAGTTGAGCAACAATACGTTTCTCTGTCTCACCTTGAACTTCTTCACGCTTTTGTGCAATAGCATCAATTTCATCAATAAAAATAATTGCAGGACTATCTTTTTGAGCTTTCTCAAACAACTCACGCAATTTCTTCTCAGACTCACCATAAAACTTATTTATAATCTCTGGAGCATTAATTGAATAAAAACTTGCCTCAGTCTCATTAGCAATTGCTCTAGCAAGAAGAGTCTTACCAGTTCCCGGAGGACCATAAAGCAGAATTCCCTTTGGAGCATCAACACCAAGCCTTACAAAAAGTTCAGGATGACGAAGCGGAAGTTCAACAAGTTCCCGAACCTTATCAAGTTGAGACTTCAAACCACCAATATCTTCATAAGAAATACCTTCATGTTCTTCTCCATCAGGTTTACTTGAAATTTCAATTACCGTATTTGACGTAATAACCAAAAATCCATTCAAAGGCTTAGCTGAAGTTACTTTAAACTTAACTGCACCTAAATTAAAACCAAAAAAATCCTCCCCTCCAATTGCACTAAACAAATCTATAGCAAAAGGATTATTTGAAGAAATATTCATACCTCTTTTTTCAGCAGAACTACTACCCAAAGTAATAATATCTCCAGAAACCACTGGTTTTTTCATAAGACCTTTCTTAATTGATACAAGAGTTGCGGGATGAGGTTCAAACTCCTGCAAAGGTGCAAGACTAACCTTTTGCGCTTCTTTCAACTCCGGTTTAAAAACACTAACTTGCTCACCAACTCCAATTTTTGCATTCTTTCTTATAACACCATCCATACGTAAAATTCCAAGTCCCAAATCACTCGGATACGCCCTATCAACAATCGCAACTGTTTCTCTCTCTCCCCTAATTCCAACAGGTTCTCCTGCTGAGACTCCAATCTGCCTCATAACTGCACTATCAAGTCTTACAACTCCACGATTCACATCATCCTGCAAAGCTTCTGCTACTTTCAATTTAATATCTGGTGTCATTTTTCATAAATTCAACTATATTACTACTATAAGAAAATGACTTTATAAACTTTTTGTGTGAATTTGGTAGAAATGTAAAGAATGTGGCTTGAGTGAAACGAAACCACGGCCGTGTGAATGTTTGGCACAAAGTTCTTATGAACTTTTTGTGTGAATTTGGTAGAAATGTGAAAATGTGGCTTGAGTGAATAATTCCAAAATAAAATTCAAAAGAATTAGAAAACCTTACTTCTTAGATTTTGCAGGTTTTTTAGCTACTTTCTTAACCACAGAAGATTTCTTACTTGTTTTTGCTGCAACAGCAACAGAAGGTTTTGACTCAACTTTCTTAACTACTACTTTCTTTACAGGAGCTTTCTTTTTAGCAACTTTTTTCTTTGCATTCTCTGAAGCATTATGTAATAAATGTCTTAAAACCTCAAGCTCCATTTCAACTCTGGAAATTTGTCCCTCAATTTTACTTGCAAGTGCTTCATTTTGAAGAGAATGCCTAACCCAATTAGCAAAATCATTACTATCATGTCTAACATGATGATGATAAATATGTCCCGGCATATCTTTTAACTCTTTCCCAAGATCTTTAACTGATTTCAAAATCTTGCCGCCATACAAGAAAAACTTGTTTTCTTCTCCTTTTGCTGCTTTTTTTGCCATTATACTACTTAAAACTAAAAGAGTAATATAAATACATTATTTGCCATTAAAAAAGTACAAAAATAAATCTAACTCAATAATAGTTAAAATCTACTATATAACTTAATAAAACAAAAATCTCATGTACAAATTAGTAATTAATATGAAAACTTATGAAGAAGCAACAGATAAAAAAGCCATTAAAATAGCAAAAGCATGCCAGAAACTATCAAAACAAGCAAAAAAACGAAATGTTGAAATAATTCTATGCCCACAACCTACCGACTTAAAAGAAATTGCAAAAACTAAAATAACAACCTTTTCTCAACACTTCGACCCACTTGAAGCTGGAGCACACACCGGATATATTTTGCCCCACGCCCTAACAACTGCAGGAGCTAAAGGAAGTTTGATAAGTCACAGCGAACATATTTTACCAATACCTGAAATAGAAAAACGTATTCTAACTGCTAATGCACATAATCTCAAAACAATAGTCTGTGCAAGAGACGAATATATCGCAGAACGAATTTCCATGCTAAAAATCAAACCAGATTACATCGCTGTAGAACCCAAAGAACTAATAGGTGGAGACATCTCAATCTCAACTGCAAAACCCTCCCTAATCACCCGTTCACTTGCAGCTTGTGGGAACATCCCTCTTCTTGTAGGTGCTGGAGTAAAAACAACAAAAGACGTACAAAAATCCATAGAACTAGGCGCAAAAGGAATTCTTGTAGCCTCAGGAGTTGACAAAGCAAAAGATGTAGTAAAAGCCATCAAAGAACTATTAGAAGGATTTCCAAAAAAATAATTCTAACCAAACAACTCATAACACTTATCCCTATAATTTCCAGCCCGAGAACAAATACTCGAATCACCCACTTCTCCAGCATAAGAATAAATACATCTCTCTGGACTTTGCGCCAAATCACACACACTCAAATTCCCACTCAAAATCGCAACCTCAAAATAACACTTATCCTCACTCTCAGAACTCACACTCAAAGAACAAACTGAAACATTCTCAGAAATCACTGCAACCCTCAAAAAACACTCATCACTGCTATTACTCAAATAACAAAACTCAGAACTCTCATTTTTCAAAGCCATAAAAGTATAACACTCCCCAGAATCAACTGCAGACTCACACAAACTCTCATTTTCCAAAAGCAAAGCAACTCTTGCAATACAATCACTATCAGAAACTCCACAAACATCAACAGGATTACTTCTCTCAACCATCAAAAAAGAAATAAAAAAAACTCCAACAAGAATCAAAAACGCAAACCACAAACTAAACATTTTCTTCATTCTTCCTCACCCCAATCTTTTTTAAAATGCCGTAAGTGCTCATAACTAAAAAACGCAATTCCCAATCCAAAAACCACCATAAAAATTCTAACAAAAACATCTCCAACACCAAAATCCCCAAAAAATCCTCTAAGTCCAAAACTCATAATCCAAAACCCAAAAGCTGTAAACGTCCACACATAAAACACAGGAATAGTCTCCCTAAAAAACAACCCCATAAAAAGCATCCCCGCAAAAAATCCAAACAAATGAGCATAATGTCCCACACCATTAAAAACCTCCGGAAAATAACTCACAAGCATCTCCAAAACCACAAAAAACAACGAAAAAACAAAAATCACCGGCAACTTAAAAATTCCAAAAACTCTCATCGAAAGCATTGGAGACCTCATAAGTAAAGCTCCAACAAGCCCAAACAAAGCACTACTACATCCAACCACAAAAACATCTGAGCCGCCAATTATAACTTCCATATAATTTCCAACAAGTCCCGCAAAAAAATACAATCCCAAAAACCAAAAACTACCCAACTTTTTCTCCAAAACAAGCCCAAACATCAAAAGAAAAAATACATTCAAAACAAAATGCAAAATCCCTGCATGAACAAACAAACTAAAAATTCCATGATAAATATCAAAAAAACCTTGACTAAATCCATACTTCAAAATTTGCGCAGTTGTAGGATTTCCTCTAAAGGCAATAAAAACAATCAAATTAATCAAAACCAAAGACAAAGTAATAATAGGAAAATTACTATGCACCTTCACATGTTCAAGCAAATCCTTTGCATAAGGATGATTCTTATTAAGCCTCAATTCTCGCTTTAAACACTTTTTTGCAATCTCAAGTTCATTAAACTCAATAGCCACAAGTGCAAGCTTAAAATTAGCATTAGGAAACTCGCTATCAAGTTTCAAAGTCTGCTCATAAAAAAATCTCGCTCGAACATAATTTTCTTCATCCAAAAAAAAATTCCCAAGATTAAAATACGCTTGTGCTTCTTTCTTTTTATTCTTTAAAGCCTGAGCATTATGAAGCTCTTGAGTCAAATTCTGCAAAACCGTCATTTATATAAAAACTTCTTATTTATTTAAAAATTATTATAACTCCGCAAAAATAGAACTGCTTCAAATCACTACCAATGTTCCACTCAAACTTTATAAATACTCTAGCATTTAATATTAGTATGACACAACAACCCAGCTTGGCGGACAAATTAAAATTAAGAAAACTCATAAAAAAACTAAAGAGTTTCAGAGGAAGACACACAGAACTTGTAAGTGTTTATGTTCCCGCAGGTTATGACTTAGTTAAAATTCAGCAAAGTCTAGCTGATGAACAGGGAACTGCAACAAACATCAAAGATAAAAACACCTCAAAAGCAGTAATCAACGCACTAGAAAGACTAATTAGAACTCTAAAAGTAATCGAGAGAACTCCAGAGAATGGACTTGCAATCTTTGCAGGCAATGTCTCTCAAAAAGATAACGTTGATGATTGCCAAGTATTCTGGGTTGAACCCCCACTTCCTTTAAACCAAAAATTATATCGATGTGACCAAAAATTCATTTTAGATCCGCTTGAAGAAATGGATGCAAATGAAGCAACATACGGACTAGTTGCAATAGATAAAAACTCCGCAACAATTGGTCTTTTAGTAGGTTCAACAATCAAAGTAATCAAAGCCGATTTCTTCTCTTCATATCCGGGAAAATATAAAACTGGAGGACAATCTGCCCAGCGTTTTGCTCGTATTAGAGAAGGAGCCGCAAAAGATCATTATAACAATGTTGCAGCAGCCATGATTCAAGAATTCACATACATGGAAAATCTAAAAGGAATAATTGTTGGAGGGCCGGGAACCTCAAAAAATAACTTTGTTGATGGAAACCACCTAAACGATGAAATCAAAAAAAAAATCATCGCGGTGAAAGATATTACATATACTGGAGAGTTTGGACTTAAAGAGCTAGTTGACAAATCTGAAGATGTATTATCAGAAGATGAAATCATGACCGAAAAAATTGCAATAAATAAATTTTTGACAACTCTTGGAACAAATCCAATGATGGCAGCTTATGGTTACGAATTTGTAAAAGATGCTCTAAACATGGGGGCAGTTGAAGAACTAATTTTAATCGATGAAATTTTAGAAGACGATACAATTGAAGAACTAACTCAGCTTTGTGAAAATTCTCGTTCGACTCTAACCTTAGTAACTGATAGAACACCAGAAGGAGTACAATTAAAAGGTTTAACTGGGATCGGAGCAATCTTGAGATATCCTATCCATACATAATAATTCCCCAAATAACAAAAACATATATCACTAACCAAAAAATATACATAAAAACCAAAGGTTTTTCTTTATGAATTGTTGCATAAATAAGCCAAATAATCCCCGTAAAAAAATATGTAGTCCACGAAATTAGAGAAAGACCTCCCGCATTCTGTGTAATCCAAATTTTCAAAACTTGAGGAATCGTCATAATTGGCCCCAAAATCGCCACAAAATAAATCATTTTATCTAAAAAATTCTTTCCAGCTTCTGGATGTGGATAAGGTTCCAAATTTTTATGCAATCTCTTTCTCAAATGAAGATGGTGCAATATCTTATTTCCAATAGACATGACAAAAGAGAATTTATAATCCTTATAAATTTTTTCTTTTAAAAAAAGT
Organism: uncultured Methanosarcinales archaeon; assembly: GCA_964562045.1. Classification (GTDB taxonomy): domain Archaea; phylum Nanobdellota; class Nanobdellia; order Woesearchaeales; family UBA583; genus UBA583. Next base: position 3,401 of record CAZLRR010000017.1, on the reverse strand, counting down.
AAAATATAACTTCCTTTCAAAAATCTTAATTATTTTTCTGCTATTACGAGGCATTTGAAGTGCATGCGTATTTCTATACGTAAAACTTCAAATAACAAAATAATAGTAAAAAAGAATAAGATTTTATCCGATGATTCTAACTTTAGAATCAGGTTTAGACACAAAATCTCTTAAGTAAATAAATTTGCCTCCAACAGCTTCAATTTTCTTAACTGCATTCTCAGAGGCATTATATGCAACAATAGTAACTTTCTTAGTTAGAGTTCCATCAGCTAAAACTTTACCTGGAACAATAACTTTTTCACCATCTTTAGAAACCTTTTCGATTCTATCAATGTTCACTTCTGGTCTTTGACTCGCAGGAGCAGACAATTTCTCTGCAACTGCTTTGAAAACATTAACACCAGTTTTTGTAGATGCTTTTTTTAAATCTCTGATAACATCAAACAATTCCTGATTTGTTGTTTTTAAATAATTTGCTTTCGCCATTTGTAATATAAAAGAATTAAAATTGATTTATAAATATTGAGTTTTAACACGACAATAAAAAAGGTTTATAAGCTTCAAAAATCTCCTCAGCATTAATCCTAGGATTAGTTAAAAACAAATCAACTTCTCTCTCAAAATTTATTCTCCCAAATAAAGTCTCACCTTCTTCTCTGCCCCTAATTCTCATCTCCAAATGCTCAGGATAACCAGTCAAAGACATTCCGACCTCAGGAATTTTGCAATAAGCATAAGAACCATTACAAGCCTGAGTTTCAATATGAAAACCATCATTAAAAGCAGTCTCAACAAGTTCACGATAATTCGGCAACTCAAAAGGAGTTCCTTCCAAATAACTTGCAAGTCGATCAACTCCAATTCTTGAAGCATAATGGCGATTAAATTCTATGGCTCTCTCATAGGGACCATCACTAAAAAAATAAAGATGTCTTCTAATTAAATCAGGCAAAACACGATTCAGTCTAACCACCCCTTTAACCAATAAATCCTCTCTTGATTTTATTTTTCCTAACTCTTCTTCATCTAAAATCATTACCATAATAGAACTATTTTCTCTTTTCTACTTTATAAATCCCATTAAAAATTTTATACACCCATTATGAAAAAGTTTATAAAAGGTGCCCAACAAACAAAATCATGAAACTAATAAAAGAAGAAAAAGGTAAAATCTTTTCAATGAATACTAAAAAGCTCGAATTTGAAGACTTTCCACAACTTTCTAAAAAACCCGTACAAAAAATATTAGAACTGCTAAAAGCAAAAGAATACTATCCAAAAGAACTCGGAAAAAAACTCAAAATCCACGAACAAAACATTTATTATTACATAAAAAAACTCGAAAATGCAGGAATAATAGAAGTTAAAAAACAAGAAATGATAAATGGAAGTCTTGCAAGTTTTTACGGCCTAGTCTCTGAGAGTTTTCACATAGAAATTGGAGAATTCAAAGAAGCAGGGAAACTAATCGAGAAAGAAATTGATTATCTAAAACCTTTCATTTTAGACGGAAAACTTAACGCAGAAATTATAGTTGGAAGTCCTGACCCTCACGGACCACAAAAAGCAAGAAGTCGTGATGGATATTTCGGAATGGACTTAGCATTATTTTTAGGCAGTTTCATCTCATTTGTTGAAGAATCAAAAGTTAAACTTGACACAGAAATAAAAGATTCCGAACTTGAAAAAAACAATTTAATTATAATCGGAGGGCCAATAGTTAATCGAGTAACTGGGCTTGTAAACTCTAAAATGCCAATTTACTTTGACGAAGAAAAAAAAGGAATCCACTCAAAAATTTCAAAAAAAACATACTTTGCTGACGAGATTGGAATAATTAATAAATTCAAAAATCCTTTCAATGAAGAAAAAGAAATCCTCTTAATTGCTGGAATTCGTAACTCTGGAACTCGCGCAGCAATACTAGCATTCCTAAAACACTTCTCAAAAGTTCGTGAAAAAAATCTTCATGGAAACAAATTTTGCAAAGTTGTAGAAGGGATAGACTTAGACAGCGATGGAAGAGTTGACGACGTAGAATTTTTGGAATAAGTAAACTATATAAACATCAAACAATTTACTGCTTTAAGGATGGTCAAATATTTAGTTTATTGTGTTCCAGAAGAAGAAAAGTTCAAAGAAATTTATGAAACACAAATGTTTGGAACTGGTTCTTTTAATCAAATTCCAAGCTTTAGAGCCCACATAACAGCATATTTTATCGATACAGATGTAAAAGGAATTGCAAAAAAACTTGGCTCAGAAAATCCCGAAGAACAAGAAAAGAATCTAAAACATAAAATAGAAGAAATTGTTGGGCAAACGAACCCATTTGAAGTTTCTTTAGGAAGATTAGAATATTGGCGACCAAATCTTGTCCTAAGAGCAAACGCACGAGAATTAACTTCTCTGCATAAAGCAATTCATAAAACAACAAACCGAGCCCAACTCCAGTATGCAGGATTTAAATATAACCCACACATAACTCTAATGAGAGATGAAGAACTACCAAAAAAAGAAGTAAAAAGAATGCACAATCCCTTTGACGGAAAAAGCTTTCTTGTTGAATCTATATATCTTGCACAAAAAGAACCAAAAAAAGATTGGGAAACTATTGATGTATTTCAATTTTTTACATAAACAAACTTTATAAATCCCAATTTTATTTATTATTTATGGACCTCACATCCTTTACAAACCCAAAAAAAAAAGAAGAAGAAAAAACTCTCGTAAAGGACAATAATCTCGAAATTTCAAAAATCGGAAACAAAGCAAAATTCAATCTAAAAAATAAAACTGAACTTGAAAAGTATGAAAAATTTTTATTCTTCTCACCAACAAATGCAATAAAACCTAAATCTAAAGAAGAACTTGACAATTTCTTTCAAAAATCAATAGAAGATAATGTTGAAGGACTTATGGTGAAATCTCTCAAAGCAAAATACACGCCCGGAAATAGAACTGGAAGCATGACAAAACTAAAACAAACAAAAGAAGACATTGACGTAGTAATTCTTGCAGCAGAACACGGAACAGGAAAACGTGCAGGATTTTACTCATCATTTTATGTTGCAGTTCAAAATCCACATGATGAAAATGAACCTTATTTAACTGTTGGAAAAGTAAGTTCAGGAATAAAAGAACTTGAAGACTCACTTGAAGGAATTTCAATGCAAAAAATAACTTCCCTTTTAAAGCCATTAAAAATTCGAGAAGAGAAAGGAGTAGTTTATTTCGAACCGAAAATTGTTATTCAGGTTAGGTATCAAGAGATTCAGCGTTCAGTTGCTTATAACTCAGGATTTGCACTTCGTTTCCCTAGAATTATAACTCTTCGTGAAGATAAACTTCTTGAAGAAATTAACTCAATAGATGATATTGTTAGATTTAGTGAGTAA
>CAZLRR010000016.1:0-25823 GCA_964562045.1 uncultured Methanosarcinales archaeon | reverse complement strand
AGGGGATTAATCTTAATTGAATCCAAAATTCGAAGATTAGTAAAATATTACAAAAATAATAGCAGAATTCCTGCTAATTGGAGTTATAACTAAAAATGGCAAAAGTAGTAGTAAAATCTAAAGCTAAGAAAGCAAAAAGAAAGTTTCCAGTTGAAATTATTGCTCCTGAATTTTTGAATAGTGCTAGTCTTGGAACATCGCAGGTTTCCGATTTGGCAAACTTTGTGGGCAAATCACTTAAAATTAATTTAATGTATGTTTCTGGCAGCGTAAAAAATCAGAATGTTTGGTTAACTTTTAGAGTAATCGAGGCAAGTTCTGGTCAGGCAAAAACAGAAGTAAAAAAATATGAGCAGATTCCTTATTATCTTGGAAGATTTGTAAAAAAAGGTTCCGATTTGGTAGAAGATTCATTTATTGCTAAATCCAAAGATGGAAAAGAAGTAAGAGTAAAACCATTCGTAGTTACAAAAGAAAACGTAAGTGAATTAGTACTTTCGTCTGTGAGAGCAAAAACAAAAGAATCAATTGTCTCAGAACTTTCTAAAGTTACATACGATGAATTTGTTTCAGGAGTTATTGGAAATAAATATCAGACTCAATTCAGAAATGAAGTTAAAAAGATTTTTCCTTTGAAATCTTTCGAGTTTAAAAAAATCGAGTTAATAAAATAAAATGGAGATTTTAGAAAAAACTGTTGAGGATAAAGTACTGGCCCTTGTAACAAGTAGCGACGAGGAGTCCTTATTTTCCTTACTTAAAGTTTATCTGGAAAAAAATCCAGATGTAGACATTGTAGGTCTTCATAAAGGCCATTATTTAATTGATAAGACAGAATTTTTCTTAAAAACAAAAAAAGGAAATCCTCTAGAAGTATTTAAGAAAACTCTGGATTTGGTCAAAAAAGACTTAGACAAATTAAAGGTGAAATAAAATGGGAGTAATAGGTTTTAGTTTTTCAAAATTTGACTGTAAAAGAACTGCAGGTGCAAAAAGTGAGAAGGCAATCTCAATCAATTATGGGATTGGTGTAACAAATGTGGAAAAAACAAAATTAAACGTTAGCGGTGCAAACTCTGATGTTTTAAAAGTTGATTTTTCATTTGATGTTATGTATGGAAATAATCTTGGGAAGATTTCAATTGCGGGAGATATTATTTATACAGATGCTCCAGAAATTATTAAAGAAACATTAAAGTCCTGGGATTCTGATAAAAAACTTTCTGCTTTGGTTAATGAAGCAGTTTTAAAGTTTGTTTATCATAAATGTGTTGTGAAGGCTCTGGAGCTTTCAGATTCTTTGAATTTACCATCTCCAGTACCTTTACCTAAGATTTCCTTTGATGGGAAAAAGAAGGCTTAAATATAAATGAATAGTAACTTTTATAAAGAGTTACAAATTCATTTCATCTATGGCTGACTCTCCATTGAAATGTTCGATGGGGCGTGTTATCCCAACTTAGCTCAACGGTAGAGCGGTCGGCTGTAGAATCTTGCAGACTGGTCATTTTGACTTGGATGATGCGAAGACAGTCGCGGTTTTGCGCAAAGGTGCAGAAACCGACAGGTTCCTGGTTCAAATCCGGGAGTTGGGACTCAAATATCATATTGCCCAAGTAGTGTAGTCCGGCCTATCATGTGGCACTGTCGATGCTACGACCCGGGTTCAAATCCCGGCTTGGGCGTTTTGTTTTAAATAACAAAAAGTTCTTGGAGGAAGCTTTACGCTTAATTTATGAGCCGCTAGCTCAGCTTGGTAGAGCACTGGACTTTTAATCCAGGTGTCGCGGGTTCGAATCCCGTGCGGCTCGCTTATAAAACACGCGCGTTAAAAAAATAAATGGAAAAGACAAATAATTTCTTGGTACCAAAACATAGAAAGTTATCCAAAGAAGAGGAAAATTCTGTTCTAAAAAAGTATGGAATTAACTCTGTTTCTAAATTGCCGAAAATTAAGGTAAAAGATTCAGCACTAGCAGAATTAGGTGCTGAGATAGATGATGTTATAGAAATTACAAGAAAAAGCTTTGCCGGTGAAAGCAAATACTTCCGGGTTGTTGTTGAATAAAGAATGGGGAATAGGGAAATTTTAAAAGCATATTTTAGAGAGAATAGTCTGGTAGAGAGTCAGATTAGGTCTTATGATTATTTTATTAAGAAAGGACTAAAAGAAATAATTTTGGGGTTTGATAGGTCTAAAATTCCAGAATACCTTTTAGAGGTTTATGACGAAGTAAACTTGAAAATTGAGGATGTATGGCTTGGTGAACCAATACATGTTGAAGTTGATGGGTCAATTACAAAACTAACTCCTGCTGTTGCTCGGGCAAGAGGTTTGACTTATGCAGCTCCTCTATATTTAAAAGTTTCAACTACTATTGGAACGCAAAAGGACGAATTTGAAGTTCAAATTGCGAGAATGCCTATCATGCTTAAATCAAGTAAATGTATTCTACAAGGAAAAACTTTTGAAGAACTTATTGCACTTGGTGAAGATCCATATGAAGTTGGAGGTTACTTTGTTGTTAACGGAACTGAAAAAGTTATAGTTTTAATGGAAGATTTAAGTTTAAATAAGTTCTTTATTGAATCTGATGGTGAATCGGTTCTTGGAAGAATGTTTTCAGAGAGAGGAGTTTATAAAAGTCTTCAGGAAATTAAAAAACAAAAAGATGGTGGTTTTACCTACTCTTTTGGTAACTTTAAAAATATTCCGATTTTTCTCCTTATCAAAGTTCTTGGTATGTATAAAGATAGAGACATTGTAGAATTAACTGAAGTTACTGACTCTGATGTAATCTTCCAAATGTCTGAATATTCTTCTCTTTCTGATGAACTTGTTGCAATGGAGACTTTCTCCAAACATCTTGGTTTAATCGGTAATGCGAAAGAAAAAAACAACAGAATTTCATTTTATCTTGATAATTTTGTTTTGCCTCACATTGGAACAACTCCAGAATTTAGAATTGATAAAGCAAGACATATTTGTAAACTTTTCAAAATCTACTTTAAAGCGCTTGAAGGCGAAGTAAAAGTTGATGACAAAGATCATTATGCAAATAAAAGAGTTAAACTTGTAGGACAACTGTTTGAACATTTATTTGTGAATAACTTTAGTGATTTAATTATTGATATTTTAACAAATTTCCAAAGAATGATTAAAAGAGGTAGATTCTCTTCAATGAAAATCATTATTAGGGAACAGCTTTTAACTCAGAAAATCAACAGCGCACTGGCTATTGGTACATGGTCAGACGGAAGAAGAGGTGTGGCCCAATATCTAAAAAGAGAAAATTATTTTGATATGATTTCCCATTTGACAAGGGTAGTTTCCCCTCTATCCACTTCTCAGGAAAATTTTAGCGCAAGAGAACTTCATTCCACCCATTATGGAAGATTATGTCCTGTGGAAACTCCTGAGGGTCATTCTATTGGTCTGCGTAAAAACCTTTCCCTTTTGGCAAATGTAACATATAAATCAACAAACGTTGGAAATGAAGAGGTTTTGGAAAAATTAAAATCTTTTGGTCTTGAAGTTCCAGAAAAAGGGGGTGAAGAATAAAATGGCTGATGTATTTTTTAATGATGTATTCGTGGGTTCATGTGATGATCCTAGTAAATTTGTAGAAAATTTCAAAAAATCAAGGCGTGCGGCAGATATTGACGAGACATATAACATTGCACATGTTGCAGAATCAAACACAATTTATATTGATAGTACTCCAGGAAGAGTTAGAAGACCATTAATTATTGTTGAAAATGGAAAATCAAAATTAACTAAAGAAATTATTGATAGAGTTAAAAATGGAGAAATAAGTTATAGTGATTTGGTTGCTCAAGGGATTATTGAATATTTGGATGCTCTTGAAGAAGAAAATGCGCTTGTTGCTCTTTATGAATCTGAGTTGAGTATTGAGCATACTCATCTTGAGATTGCCCCTATTTCAATGTTTGGTATTAATACTGGAACTGTTCCTTTTAGTGATTTTGATGAGCCTTCTCGTTTAATGAGAGGTCAGAAAACAATTAAACAGGCAGTTGGAATGTATACTCTAAATTATCTTAATAGAAAAGAAACAGATAGAAATCTTTTAGTAAACCCCCAAAGACCTCTTGTTGAAACTTTCGTATATGATTTGCTTAATTTTAATACACATCCTGCTGGAACAAACATGGTTGTTGCAATTATGAGTTATGAAGGATATAATATGGAGGACGGTTTGATTTTGAATCAATCTTCAGTAGAAAGAGGTGCTCAAAGATCTTATTATTATAAGCTTCATGCAAGTTCAGAAATTAAATATCCGGGGGGTCTTCAAGATAGAATTACTCTACCTACAAAAGATGTAAAAGGATATCGTATGGAAGAAGATTATAAATTCCTTGAGGATGATGGTGTTGTTTATGTTGGCCAATATGTTCAGACGGGAGATGTTTTGATCGGAAAAGTTTCACCTCCTAGATTTATTGAAGAAATTGAAGGATTTGGTCAGATGATTAACATGAACGTTGATTCATCAATTTCTTTAAGAGAAGATGAGAGTGGTGTTGTATCCTCCGTATTCGTAGTTGAAAACTCTGAAGGAGATAAAGAAGTTAATGTTTTATTAAGAGAACACAGAATGCCAATTGTTGGAGATAAGTTTGCTTCAAGGCATGGACAGAAAGGAGTTATTGGAAGTTTGTTTAAACAAGCAGATATGCCATTTTCCGAAAACGGAATAGTTCCAGATGCAATCTTCTCTCCTCATTCAATTCCATCAAGAAAAACAGTTTCTCATATTATGGAAGTTTTAGCAGGAAAAGTTGCTGCGCTTTCGGGAAACTTCATTGATGGTTCTCCATTTGATGGGCAATCTGATCAGGAACTAAGAAAACAACTTAAAGATTTAGGTTTCAATCCAAACGGTACTGAAGTAATGTTTGATCCAAAAACGGGTAAAAAAATGAAGGCAGAAATTTTTGTTGGAAGTCTTTATTATCTAAGATTAAAACACCAAGTAGCAAACAAGATCCAGGCTAGAGGTACAGGTCCAGTTCAGCTTTTGACACGTCAACCCGCAGAAGGTAGAGTTCGTGGAGGAGGTCTAAAACTTGGGGAAATGGAGAAAGATGCATTAATTTCTCATGGTGCTTCTCTTTTATTAAAAGAGAGATTCTCTTCAGATCAGACAACAGCCCTTGTTTGTGAGGATTGTGGTTATCTGGCGGACCCTTACTTTTTCAATTATAAAAGTAAATGTCCTGTGTGTTCTGGAAGCAGCTTTAATACAGTTGAATTAGCATATGCATTCAAGCTTATGACTAATGAATTGAAATCAATGGGTATAAATTTATCCTTTGGAACAAAAGATAGGTTTTTCGAATAAAAATGGTGGAAAGAAATAAAATTACAAAAAGGATTAATAGTATCTCTTACTCGGTTCTCTCACCAAAAGAGATTTTAAAACAAAGCGTTGTAAAAGTTATCACTCCTGAAATTTATGATAAGTATGGTTTTCCTGTTGAAGGAGGTCTTATGGATTTGAGAATGGGAGTTATCGAGCCAGGTCTCTCCTGTAAAACTTGTGGTCAAAGTTATAAAAATTGTGAGGGTCATTTTGGATATCTTGAACTTGCAAGACCTGTTTTAAATGTTTTGTATGTAAATGATATTTTAAGAATTCTAAAAATGAGTTGTCAGGAATGTTTCAGAGTATTGCTTACTGATGAAAAAATTCAGGAAACAGTACTTGAACTTGAAAAAGCAAGAGAGAAACTTGGCCCTGAAAAATACTTGAAATTTTATTCTAAATTCTCATCTGTAATCTCAAAAATTAAAACTTGTCCGCATTGTGAAGCAAAGCAAGAAGACATTAAAATGGACAAATCGTCTGTTTTTGTATTTACTCAAGGAGATAAAAAAAGATTGCTAACTACTGAAATTAGATTTAGATTTGAAAATATTATTGATGAGGACTTGAAAATACTTAATCTTCACAATGTAAGGCCAGAATGGTTATTAATGACCGTTTTGCCAATTCCGCCAGTTTCAATTCGTTCTACAATTACTCTGCAATCTGGTCAGAGGTCCGAAGATGATTTGACTCATAAATTGACAGATATTATTAGAACAAATCAAAGACTTCATGAACATTTGCTTGTAGGAGTTCCAGAAGCAATTATTGAAGATGTCTGGGATTTGCTTCAGTATCATATTTCAACATATACAGATAATACAATTGTAGGGCTTCCTCCTGCAAGGCATAGGAATGGAGACCCTCTGAAATCAGTTTCAGAGAGAATTAAAGGAAAGAAAGGAATTATTCGTAACAATCTAATCGGTAAAAGGGTGAACTATTCCGGACGTACTGTAATTTCTCCAGATCCAAGACTTAAATTAAACGAAGTTGGTGTTCCTGTTCAAGTTGCAATGAAATTAACAGTTCCTGAAAAAGTAACTGAAGATAATATTGACTTTTTGAAAGAAATCGTTTCAAATGGTCCTTTAGACTATCCTGGGGCTAATTATTTAATTACAAAAACTGGACTTAGAAAAAGTATTTCCAAAGAAATTCTAGATGTTCTTCTAGGAGAACTAGAACCGGGTTATACTGTTCACAGACATCTAATTGATGGTGATTCAGTTATCTTTAATAGGCAGCCTTCACTTCACAAACTTTCTATGATGGGACATATTGTTAAAGTTCTACCTATTAAAACTTTTGCGATTAATCCGGGAGTTTGTAAGCCTTATAATGCAGATTTTGATGGTGATGAGATGAATCTTCATGTTCCTCAAACTATTGAATCAAGACAAGAAGTTGAACAATTAATGGATGTAAAACACCAGTTGATTTCTCCTGCTTCGGGAGAGACTGTAATTGGTTGTATTCAGGATTCCATTAGTGGTTTGTTTGTATTAACAAAAGATGGAAGCGAATATTCCAGAGAAGATGCTCTTGAACTTTTATTCTCAAGTGGTTTTAAAAATCTTGGAAGAATCAATTTCAAAGAAAATGTTACAGGAAAAGAAATCTTCTCTGTAATTTTGCCTGAGGATTTAAACTTTATTGGTGAGAGTAAATCTGGTGAGGTTTTAATTGAAGATGGTTTATTAAAAAAAGGTGTAATTGATAAAAAATCTATTGGTGATGGGGGAGGTAAATTACTTAGATTCCTTCACAAAAATTATGGTTCTGAAGTTGTACTTGATACTGTTAGTTTAATGTTCAACCTTGGAATTCAGGTTCTGAAAAAAGATGGTTTAACAATTAGTATGTCTGATTTTGATGTACCGAAAAAAGTTGAGGACGACATTGAGAAAATTAACGAAGAGATTTTCACCAAAATTGATGAAGTGATTAAAAATTATGCCGAAGGTAAACTTGAAAGAATTACTGGTTTAAGTCTTGAACAAACTTTGGAAATTAAAATTCTTCAACTTTTAAACTCAATTCGTGATGAGTCTATGAAAATTGTACAGGAAAAACTTGATCATGAATCAGGTACAATGATTATGGCAGACTCTGGTGCAAGAGGAAACTTTTTGTCCATTGTTCAGATGCATGCAGGAGTAGGTCAGCAATCCCTTAGAGGTCAACGTATCTCGCGAGGTTTTAGAGATAGAACATTGTCTTTCTTTAAAAAGAAAGAGATTAATCCTGAATCTAGAGGTTATATTAAAAGTTCTCTTCGTAAAGGTCTAAAACCTTATGAGGTTTTCTTTGGTTCAATTACAGGAAGAGATGGTCTTATGGATACTGCTCTAAGAACCCCTAAAACAGGTTATTTGTATAGGCGTTTGGCAACTGCAATGCTTGACTTAATTGTTAGGGAAGACCTCTCTGTTAGAGCTGAAGATGGTACCGTTGTACAATTCAAATATGGTGATGATGGAATTGATGTAGCAAAAACTGTTGCAGGTAATTTTGATGTTAAGGGAATAGTAGAAAATACTTTGAGAGGTAAAAAATAAAATGGCACATGAAAAATTAATTCAAGAATTTGAAAAAGCTAATCCGGAATTCCCAAAATATATTTTAGAGGAATTAAAATCTGCCCTTCCAAAAAATATTACTGAGGCTCAGACTAAAAAAGTACTAGAAAATGTTGCAAGAGAATATGAAGAGTCTTTAATTAGTCCTTATGAAGCTATTGGGGTGATTACTGCGCAATCAGTTGGAGAGCCTTCCACACAAATGACTTTGAATACATTTCACTTTGCGGGTGTGGCTACTCAGTCTGTTGAAGGTTTGCCAAGATTAATTGAGATTTTAGATGTTAAGAAATCATTAGAAAAACCTATGATGAAAGTTTATCTAAAAAAAGAAGGTATGGACGATGAAAAATTTAAACTTGTTGCGAGTAAAATTAAAGAAACAAAATTGACTGATTTTTCAAAATCTTCTGATATTGATATGGATGAAAAAATTGTATCTATTGATTTAGATATGGCAGCATTTAAAAAATTAGGTGTTGATGTATCAACTATTGTTGCTTTGCTTGATAGGAGAGTTAAAAAATCTGCGGAGATTTCAGGCAAGAAGCTTATACTTAAAGGAACTGCCTCTGCTTCTCTTAAAGATTTAATGAGTATTAAAGAATTAGCTTTATCCTCTATCGTGTATGGTATTAAAGGTGTAAAAGATGTTTCTCTAATTAGAGAAGATGAGGATTACATTATTTTGACAGAAGGAATTTCATTAAATCAAGTAACTAATATTGAAGAAGTTGATAACAATAGAATTACATGTAATGATATTAATGAAATTTATAGTTTCTTCGGGGTTGAAGCTGCTAGGCAGACAATTATTAATGAGATAATGGAAGTAGTTAAATCTCAAGGTTTATCAATTAATGAGAGGCATGTTTTATTGATTGCTGATATTATGACATATATGGGAGAACCAAAAGGTATGACAAGATATGGTGTTGTTGCAGATAAAACTAATGTTTTAACAAGAGCATCTTTTGAGACTCCACTAAAACACCTAGCAAATGGTGCTTTACTTAACGAACTAAACGAACTAAATACTGTAACTGAAAATGTTATGACAAACCAGATGACATATGTTGGAACTGGCGTTCCAAAAGTTAGTGTTAAGAAAAAATAATTCTTTTTTGCCCAATCTTTTTTACGAATTTCCTACTGAGCGAGTTCTCAACTTAGATGGAACGAGTGAATATCAACCCAACAAATTCGTTGAAAAAAGGTTGAATTGGATGACATATGTTGGAACTGGCGTTCCAAAAGTTAGTGTTAAGAAAAAATAATTCTTTTTTACTATTTCTTCGTTATTTGAAGGTCTAGCAGATGTAAACTTTAGCTCGCCCCCAAATGCCTTGCTCTGATAAGAAATAATTTATTTTTTCGGCTTGAGGGATTTATTCTTTTTTTCTTTTTAGAATTTGTTAACTCACTACAATAACCTTTATAAAGCAATACTTCTTCTTTTTTATTATCCATTGAGATGAGAAGCGCAAATTTTTGCGTGGAGTATGCTCATGCTTTTATGAAAATTCATAATAGACATACCATAAATTCTCTCTCAAGCGGTTTTAACTAAAATAATACATGCAAAATGGCTAAAATTGCTGAGATGTATACTGAAGAGCCCACTGTGGCTAATGAAATTAAGGGATTCACTAAATCTTTTGAGAAGAGATCCAAAAGTAAAAAAGCTGAAGACCTTAACGTAAAAGAATTACTTGCTTATGAAAGAGACAAAATGCTTATTCTTGGTACAAGAGTTGCAGAAAAAGGTCTTAAAAATGGCAAATTAGTGAAAGTTTATACATCCTCCAACTGTGATGAACTGGTTTTCAAAAAATTAAACCACTATTGTAAAATTACAGGCGTTGATGTTGTAAAACTTGATTTAGATAATGAGGAACTTGGTCAGAAATTACAAAAACCATTCCTTGTGTCTGTAGTAAGTGTTTTGGGAGGCAAAAATGGGAAGAAAAACTAATGGTTTATTTGCGGCAAAAAAACTAATTTCAAAAAGAAAGAAGTTTAAAATGAAGAAAGTTGATCCTTTGAAAAAGGCAAAATATGATCCTCTGGAAAATTCCAATCAAGCAAAAGGAATTGTTTTGTCCAAAACTGAAAGGGAAGCAAAACAGCCTAACTCTGCTCTAAGAAAGTGTGCTGTTGTGCAGCTTGCTAAAAATGGTAAAAGTGTTACTGCATTCCTACCAGGAAACAATGCTTCTAAATTCGTTAACGAACACGATGAAGTAATGGTTGAAGGTATTGGAGGAATTATGGGTAAATCCAAAGGAGATATTCCAGGAGTTAGATGGAAAGTTACTCAAGTAAATGGGCAGTCACTTAATGCCTTAATTAGAGGAAAACTAGAGAGGGCGAGAAAATAAAATGGCTGAAATCAAATTATATGACAAATGGTCTTTTTCCGGAGTTGTTGTTGAAGATGCAGGACTTGCATCATACATTAATTTGAAACCTATTTTGGTTCCAAGAACTAATGGTTACTACCACAACACACCTTTTTATAAAACAAAGGTAAATATTGTTGAAAGACTTTTAAACAGGCTTCAGGTAACTGGTCATAAAGGTAGAAAACATAAGCAATCCAGTGGACACAACACAGGAAAAGCTTTAACTATTGCAAATCAGTTTAAAGAAGTTTTAGAAATAATTGAAAAAAGAACTAAAGAAAATCCAATTCAGGTTTTAGTTACAGCAATTGAGAATGCTTCTCCGAGAGAAGAAGTAATTACAATTGAACGTTCAGGGGCAAGATATGCTCAGGCTGTTGATATGTCACCTCAGAGAAGAGTTGATTTAGCAATCAGACATATGGCATTAGGTCCTGCCCAGAAAGCATTCGATGGTGAAATTACATTAGTTAATGCTTTGGTTGATGAAATTACATCTGCATATAGTAAGGAGGATAAGAGTTTTGCAGTTTCCAGAAGAATGGAAATTGAGAAAATGGCAGCTGCTGCCAAATAAACTTAAACTTTATAAAGTTAAAAGTTCGAGATATAATATAAAATGACAACTGAAAAATTAAAAACCGGAACAACATGTATTGGATTCCTATTTAAAGATGGAGTAATCATTGGTGCAGATAGAAGAATGACTGCAGGTTTTATTGCCTCAGATAAATCTTCTAAAGTTTATGAACTTTCTAAGTATATTGTTGGAACTACTGCAGGTCATGCCTCAGATAATCAGCTTTATATGAGAGTTTTAAAATCCGAATTAAGATTACTTGAACTTCAAAATGAGAGATTACCTTTAGTAAAAGAAGCTGCAATGATTCTCAACTCTATGCAATATAGTGGAGTTAGAAGTGCAGGTTCTATTGTAAGTGTAATCCTTGGAGGATACAATCCAAAAGAAGGATTCAAATTATATAATATGTCTCCTGATGGAACTATAGTTCCTAATGATGGTTATATTGCTGATGGTTCTGGTAGTATTTATGTGAAAGGAATTTTAGATATGGGATACAAACCAAATATGTCTAAATCTGAGGCATTAGAATTAATTGAAAAAGGTTTCAGAGCTTCTTTTAAAAATGATAATAACTCTGGTGGTGGTTTTATTGTTAAAATCATTACAAAAGATGGTATTGAAGAAGTTAGTAGAAAAGTTGTCAAGTCCGAACTAGTTAACGAATAAAACGAAAATGGAAGTATTAAACACAGTTGAAAACAAACTATTGAACAGGAAAGAAATCACTTCAAGACTTAATGAAGATGAACTTTCCCTTAAAAGATATGATGTTAGGGCGCAGCTAGCAAAAAAAATTAAAGTAGATGAGAAATTAGTAATGGTTCAGAAGATTTCTCGAAGCTATGGGTCTAGGTCTGCGGATGTGCTTGCATATGTTTATGATGATGAGGCAACACTAAGAAAGTTAACTCCAGAACATCTGGTAAAAAGAAATGCTGCACCTGCAGTTGAGAAAGAAGGAGAAGAATAAAATGGCAAGATATAAACACCCTTCAAAAAAGAAGAGATTAATTAAAGCTAATCGGCAAACTAAATGGGCTCCAGTTTTTGCAATTTTCAAGAAATTCGGTATGGGTAAAAAAGTTCACCCTTCCCATATTTCAAGCAAAAGGTCTTGGAGAAGAACTAAGCTTAAAGCATAAGTTTGGCTCTTTTTATCCAACTGCTTTGTTATTTGAAACCTCGTGTATGGAAATACACTTCGGCTTCAAATGCCTTGCATTTGAATGAAAAATAGCTCAAACTTTATTTTTCTATTTATCTGATAAAATTAATTTTTAATAAAAACCAGAGATAATTGAATTTAAGAATTCTGGGAAAATTAATGCAACTAAAAGTGCAATAATTGCAATAAATAATAACGGAACCATAACTACCATAACTGTTTTATTGTGGGAAAACCCATAAACTACTGAAATAATTTTAAACATTGCAAATATAAAGTAAATGTCAAAGGCAATTCCTAAAAATAGTCCATAAGATGGATTAATTAGCGCAAAAGCTCCAATTACTGCAAACAGAATTGTATAAACAATAGATGCGTGAAATCCAACTGATAAAAGAGGTTTTATTGTTTTTTTCTTATCAAGCATTTCAGCAAATAATCCAAAAAAACCATAAACTCCATATACAACCAAATTAAATGCCAATGGATAAATCATTAATAAAGCATAAATAATTGGCATATTTAGTTCTCTTCCACCTAGAGAAAATCCTCCAGAGAGAAGTCCTGCCAAATAAACAATCATAACAATGAAATAATTCACGAAAATATTGCTTAAAAAAATATCTTCCAGCTTTTTTTCTGTGGAAGCTTCTCTAATTGCTTTCTTGTCAAATCCTAAGATTTTAAGTCCTTCAAGCATTGAATTACAAATATACATAAATTTTTAGTAATTTTTTAGTTATATAAATATTATTTGCTATTTATAAATGGATAATCCACTCTCCATCTATTTCTACTCTTTGATTTTGGAGTGCTTTTTTATAGTCTTCCAACTCAATTTTTACATCTACTCTCTCTTTTTTCAATTCAGCAAATTTGTTTTCAATAACTGAAATATTGTATTTTTCTACTTCTTCTTTAACAGATTCCAAATCAATAATTCTCTCATTTATCTCATTAATGTCCTTATCAAACCGAATTAAAGATTTCTCGCCTTTCTCAATTTCTTTTCTCTGACTTTCAATATTCTTGTTCAATTTCTGGTTTTCTTTATTTATCTCATTTAATTCTCTAATTATATCTTCTTTCTTTTTCTCGTTTTGTTTTACCATCTCGGAATTTTTCTTCTTTTTGAATTCGTTCTCTTTTTCAAAATTATATATTTTCTTTTTTGCTTTAAGATTGTGTTCTTTCAATTTTAGGATTTTTAATTTTAGTCTTCCTGCTTGATATCTGCACTCAGAATAGGGAGTCCAGTAAATAAGTCCTAGGGTTAAAATGAATTCAAGAGGGCTAACATTTTTCTTTTTACCTAGCTTTATTCTTTCATTTAATGTACTTATTTTATTTTCTAGGATGGAAATTTCCATTAAATTGTTTTCAATATTTGCTTGAAGTTTATCTATTTTCATTTGAATTTCATAAGGATTCTCGGGCCCATTATCTTCTTTTTTCTCCATCAAACTTGAGAGTTTTCCTTCTTTTTCTAATAGGGACTTTTGTCTATTCTCCATAGTTTTAAGTTCCTCTCTTAACGGTTCTAGAATATTTTTCTCTTCTTGTTTTTTTGCTTGAAGAATTTTAGTTTTTTTAGTGTTTTCAACTTCAATTTGTTGTTCAATTGTTGAGATTCTATTGTCTTGAGACTGTTTTAGAGTTTTTAGTACTAGTTCCATCTCGGATTTAATCTCGTCAATTTCTGTTTCATCTATAGAAGTTAAAATTTGTTCGATAATTTCAATCTGTGTAGTTTTTTCAATAAACTCATAATCTGAGTCTTCTGGTTTTTTCAATTTTTCTTTTTCTAGAATCTCGATTTTTTCTTTTATCTTCTCGAAATTTTCAAATTTTCCTGAAATTTTAAATTCCTTATTATTATCTTTTTGTTTTTCTAAAAAATCAGAGATTCTTTTTGCGGTCTCAAAAAGATGTTTCTCATCATTATTTATTCTCAAAGTTTCAATCTTTTGTGGAATTAGAAATACTTTTTCTTCATTAGAGTATGCAATATTTCCTTTAATAAAAATTTTTGAAGTCATTTGTTCTACAAAATAGAGATTAGTAATATTTATAAGTCTTTCCTGTTTTGAAAAATTATGCTTGAGCAACTGATGGAGTTTGTGCAGATCGGAGGTTTACCATTTTTGTTTTTCTTATTATTTTGGGAGGGAAATCCAATTGTTGGTTCTTTTATCCCGGGACAGGTAATTGTTGTTTTAGTTGGGTTTTTAATCGGTACCAGCGGGATTTTTCCATTTTGGCTTACTTTGCTCGTTATTTTTTTTGCAGCATTTTTGGGAGATTATTTAGGTTATATTCTTGGGAAAAAATGCGGATTGGGGTTTTTGCAAAAATTTGGCATGAAAAAAAATTCGGGATTACTTCGGGCATCAAATAAATTTTTCAAGAAATTTGGTGCATGGTCGCTAGTTCTGGGAAGAGAAATTGCATTCACACGTGCTTTTATGCCTTTCTTGGCTGGTATGGGTAATATGTCTCATAAAAAGTTTTTCGTTTTTGGTTTTATTAGTAATGCAATTTTTGCCTTTCTTTCTTTATTTTTAGGTTATTATTTTGGAGGAATTGTAGTTGAGAAAATGCAGTTTATTTTCTCGTTCTTGTTTTTTGTGATAGTTTATTTTGGATTGTTATTTATAATTTATAAGTCTTTTTTAAGGTTATATGAAAAAAATTACATTTTAATTAAAAGATATGCTCTACTAAATGTGTTTTTTGGTACATTTTTTTTGATAACAATTTTAATATTTACTATTTTTTCTAAAAATGGGGGATTTATTCTTATTGATAATTTTGTTGTTGCAGTAAAATTAGTTCAGTTTTTTGAGTATTTTAATTTCATTGTGGAACCTATCTTCTGGGTATTTTTATTTTTTATGTTTTTGATAACTTTGCTCTTATTTAAGAAAATAAAGCTATTTTTTATTTCTATGTGGAGTTTTGCAGTTGTGACTTTTGCAACTCTTTCTGTTGGATTTTTGTTTAGGGGGTGGTTTGGTATTGGGCTTAAATCTTCAGTAATATTTTTAGTTTTATTTATTTTTTATTTGTGGGTATTTGGAAGAGAGATGACAGATAAAAAAACTTTTAGGACCTTTTATGAAATTTCTTTGGTATTTGTTACGCTTTTTTTTATTTTTGTAAAAATCTATTTTTCATATAATGTTTATCATGATATTATTTCGTTTTTATTTGCAGGTTTGCTTTGTGAGGCTATTTTAATTTTATCACATTATGAACTATTTGCAGAAGATATTTCTGTGGCTGTTTCGAGATAAATGAATAATTAACTTCGTTACGATAGTGACAAAAAGATTTAAATCTCTCGGAAAGAATTTTAATTAAGAATTTAAAAATGGTTCTTGGCTTAATAGATTTTTTACTTGGTGGGAAAAGAAAGACAAAAGTGCCTCGTAGTGGACAGGTAGCAAATCCATTGCAGAGGGGAAGTCAGGATTTTGGCGCATCTGAACAATCCGCGGGGAATGTTCCTGATGGCCAGAGTAATCCGACAGTTAATGCTGCACAACCTCAGTTTGTTTCAAATGATGCAAATGCTCAAAAAGAGGAAAATAAACAGGATACGGGTAGTTCGCAACCTCAATCTCAACAGGCTCAATCATTTCCTGTTAGGGCTGGTAATCCTACTTCTGTTTCAGAAGTAATAAATAAACTTCATAAAGAAATGAAAACTACTAATGAACGTGTTGGTGAGTTGGTTTCTGAAATTAAAACTGTTGAGGGTACTGTTAGTTCCTTAGGGCACAAAATTGATGATTTGGAAGAAGCTAAAAAACAACATGATGAAAAACTTGAAGATATTAATAATAATATGGGTAAGTTTTTGTCTTTGTATGAAGTTATAAATAATCAGTATAATCCTTTCGTTGAAGAGGATGGACAAAAACAACCAATTCAGGTAAATGCTAATGGTGCTTCTGAGAACCAAGGCGAGGGTGGCACAAATGAAAATCAACCCGCAATAAAACAGGTAGTTGTAGAACAGAAAAAAGATGATGTTGATGCTCTTTTGGAACTTGATACTTTAAATATTGAGGAAGCTGCTGCTGATGCAGTTCCATTGACGAAGCTAAAGAATTCAACAAACTCTCTAGTTGTAATTCTAAGTTGGCTTGAATATCTTGTGAAAAAAGTTGGTATTGAAGAAGCAAGAAATTCATTAAGATATTACACTGAGGTTTTAAGGTGGACTACTCCTGAGGTTTTCTTTGATCTTGACAAGTATTTGAGAGGGATGAAAGATGCTCAAGTTAAACCAGATTCAAAACTTACAGTTAGGGACCATATCGTATCACTTTATTTCATCAGCAAGTTGAATGAAAAATCTCTTGATGAGAAATTAACTAAAGCGGTACTACAAATTATTAAAGAATAATAATTTTCTTTTCTATTTAGAATGCAATTCAATAAAAAAGGTTTTGGAGGAGCAGTAAGTACGCTGATAATGTTTATTGCCATAATTTCTGTAACTACGGGGCTTGTTATGGTGTTTCAGAATTATGTTTTTGAGACTCAGAATTCAATTAACGCGCAAAATAAAATTACTTCGAGTAAATTAAGAACTGCTGTGGCGATTTCGAATACATATTACAATTCTTCTTCAGACGTTCTTGAGGTTTACGTGAAAAATATTGGTGATACAAATTTGGTTTCAAAAAATTTTGATGTGTATTTGGATAATCAGTATATTTTGAATTTTAGTTTTGTTGAACCTTCAAGTTATACTGGGGTTACATTATTGACTCCGCAGAAGACCGGTAGGCTGATAATTAATAATAGTGGTCTTAACTCGGGTTCTCATATCATAAAATTAGTTACTGAGTATGGGGTTGACATTGAAGAATATTTTAACACATAATAAAATGGGCGGTTTTACTGCAGTTGTTAATTTTCTTATGCTTTTTATTTTTTTAGCAGTAGGTATTTCTTTTTTATATTATTATAATGTTCAGACAATTGCAGATTATTCTGATTTTATTGAAACTACCAAGGCCGATTCATTGAAGTTTGAAGAAAACGCATATTCTCTTCAAGGACCGATTTTATATTCTGGGGAGAAATATTTGGTTTTGAGAAATGATGGAGAGAAAAGTATTATTTTGCGTGATGAAGGCGTCAATATTTTTGATATCTATAAGAATGGTCGAATATTAAATGAATCGGAGTTTAGGTTTGTTTTGCCAATGAATACATCTGCTATTTACGATTTTATTGAACCAAACTCTTATGCTTTGCTCTATTTTAATGAGGAAATAGAAAAGGGAGATAATATCTCATTTATTTCTCAGCGTGGAATTGAGCTGGAGTATGAATATCTAGGAGATTATTGGTGGGACAATTCGTGGTTTGGACGTTCTGACATTAATGTTTATAATCCTTCCTCGGAAAATCTTTTTGAGTATCAGGTTGAAGTTGATTTGGTTAAAGAAAATTTTGATTTTAAATTTGCAAAACCTGAAAATTTTAGAACTATGGTGCCTTTAGAAGAATATCTGATTCTTGCTTTGCCTTTTGAAAATTATTTACAACAGACAAATGATTCTTCAGGTTTTAATCATAAAGTAGTTTTGGGTTCTGATGTTTCTTCTAATCCTAGCGATCCTGCTTTTGCTAATTCTTCAGGTTTTAGGAGTAATGGATTGTATTTTGATGGAGTAAATGATTATGTGACAGTTGAGGATGATGATGTTTTTGATAATCTGGAGAAGTTTTCTTTGTCGTTTTGGTTTAAGCCTGACACTTTAACGGGAGATCCAGTTGGTATTGTTTCCAAAAGAAATAATTTTAATGATAATGCCGCTTTTTCTGTTTTTATTTGGTCAGGAAATCAAATTAATGTAGATATAGACACAAGTAATGATAGGTTTTCTAGTAATTATGTTGTTAAGGAGGATGAGTGGCAAAATGTTGTTTTGGTTTTTGATGGAACTCTTGATCCGAGCCAGAGAGTAAAGTTATATGTGGATGGTGAACTTGATGGAGTTTATTCTGAAAGCTCAGATATGATTCCAAAATATAATTCTCAGTTTACAATTGGAACAATGGATGAAGGGTATCCGGATTATTTTAATGGCCATATTGATGAAGTTCAGATGTATGATCTTGCACTTAATGAAGATGAGGTAGAAGATATTTATAATGATGAACTTATGATTTTTAGAGAGCTTGACTTTTATGTTGACAAGTACGATTATCTCGAGGAGGAGGGAAAACTTTTTGTTAAATTGCCTACTTTGGGGAGCAAGAGAGATTTGAATTTTCATTTATATGCAGATTTTATGCGCGATAGATTAAATTCAAAATCTAGTATTGTTGATACTTTTTCGTATTCAGATATTTTTAAAGTGGGTTATCTTGTGGGTGATTATTATGAAACTGAGGGTATTGATATTATGAGCTTGTTTGATGATAATGAAATTATTGTTGGAACTGATTCTTACTCTATGGATTTTGCAGAATTTTCTAATTTGTCTGGAAGTAGTGTTGATGCAGAAGATGAAGTTTATATGAAATTTCCTGCTCAAATTGAGGGTATGGCAGAAGGAGGAGATGTTATGGTGCCAATTTCTTGGGCCTCAGATGAATTTTTTTTGGGGGGGTTGCGGGCTGGAACAGATAGGATTTGTTTGCTTTCTCCATGGTCTGATGCAGTATATAGGGTTTGGAGTAATGATGTAGTTATAAGAGATTCTTCGTTAAATGATGGAGTTGTAAGTTGTTTTAATCTTAGCGTTTCTTCAACTTCAGCAGTTAGAATTAGTAGTAATGTTTCTGTTCTTGGTTATTATCATGGTACTAGTGATTCTTATCCGTTGTATCCTGCTTCTAATGGGGAATTTTATGGTATTGCATCAGAGAATGCATATTTGACTACTGGGCCTTTAAGTTCTAGGGTTAAGGCAAGAAATATTTCTGGAACTACTTTTTTCGATTCGGTTATTGCTCAAAATGATGTTGAACATTTTTCGGAGGTGGGTCCGGGTGGAAGTGCAACAGCATATAGGGTCGATTCTGAGAATTTTATTGGTATGATTCAGCAAGATGATGGGGATGGAGCAGAGTCTTCCCTTTTTACTCCAAGACATGAAATGGGGACGATTTTTGGTTCTATACAACCTCTTCAATATTTGTCAATAGTTTCTCCGTATGATGATGCGATATGTTTAGTATATAATGCCTCGGGAGATATTGTTGTGGGATATGTAGATACAACTCCAGAGATGAATTTCTTTTATCCTGCAAATAATAATGCAAGTGATTCAGTTCTTGATAAAAGTGGAAAAGGGAATGATTTAGTTGTAGGAAATGGTGCTCCAACTTGGGTTTCTGGGGCAAGTTTTGATGGAAGTGGGGCTTTTGAGTTTGATGGAAATGGTGAATATTATGAGGTTCCAGATGGGGAAAATTATATTAATGGTTTGTCTGAGTTTACAGTTTCTGTTTGGATTAAAGCAGACCAAATTGGAACAGACAGACCTATTTTTGATAGTGAGATGCCCGATAATGGGGATGATGTTTTTGGATTGAGATATGATGTTTCAGGTTATGAGGGGGGTTGTGTGAATTGTTTTAAGGCAGCTATTGCAACATCTGATCAGGGAGCTAACGTAGTTCAAATTGAGAGTTCTTCGGATTTACAAAAAACAACTTGGCAGCATGTAGCTTTTAGGTGGAAATCGGGTCAGCAGTTAGAATTATTTATTGATGGACTTCATGATTTGGGATCATATGCTAGTGGAATTGGTACAGGAACTTTAATTGGTTCGGATAGACTTATGATTGGTAATGGTGCTAAAGGGTCTTTGTCTGGTAATTCTTGGGATGGAATGATTGATGAGTTTAGATTCTTTCCGAGTTATTTGTCTGATGATCAGGTTTACAATTTATATTTGAATGATTTTTCTCAGTATGTTAATTTTACTCAGGCAAAAGGTTCAAATGGTGTTTATCAATATGAGTTTGGTACAAATGATTCAAATATTCTTGTTGATAATGGTTGGATTTTGAAGTGTGATAGAGAAGTTTGGCCATATTTCGAGGATGGAAATGATGATGAATCAAATCTTTTCGGTTATAAACAGATGAGGCAGTATGTTTATCCACGACCTTATGTCGTGGTAAATGATGTTCCTATTGAAATTAATTGGACAAGTCTTGATATTGGTAGTGTAAATGCGTGGGGGAAATATTATTTTGATGATGGTGCTTATATTGTTGAAGCAAGCGGACAAAATACAACTTCTTCTTCTGATGAGTTTCATTATTTGGCTTTGTCTGAGGAATCGGATTTTAATGTCACTGTAAAAGTTTCAGATTTAGATGGTAATGGTCCTGAATCTAAAGCTGGAATTATGTTTAGAGAAGATTTATTGGCTGATTCAAAATTTGCGGGGATTTTTTTAACTTCTGGAAATGGGCTTACTTTTGAATGGCGTGAATTTTCTTCGGGCAATGCTAATTTTGAAAATTTGACGGGAGTTTCTGATCCTGTATGGTTGAGGTTGGTTCGTGAGAATGATAATTTTTCTGGTTTTTATTCAAATGATGGAGTTAATTGGAACTTTTTGGAGGATGCTACTATTGCTATGGATTCTCAATATAATTATGGTTTAGCAGTAACTTCAAATCAGGATGGAAATATTACTCGGGCCGTATTTGAGAATTTTGATTCAAATTGATTTGAAAAAATTGTAATTGATTATGTTTTGTGCTCCGCCAACCAAAGAGAGAATTAAAATTCAAATTCCTTATTGTCAGATTATAGTTTGAACTAAAGATTAATAATAAATTAAACTTAACCATTATAGAATAATGAAATAATTTTATAACACTCCTATATAAAATATCTTTATATGCCCAAAGAATATTATTCTATAGAACTTCAAAGAGATGAATTGAACCGTTATTTTGGTGGAGGTATTCCAAAGAATAGTTTAATTTTAATTGAAGGAGTTGATGGGAGCGGAAAGAGTGTTATTTGTCAGAGATTTATTTATGCTATGCTTAAAAAAGGACAGAAGATCACTTATATAAGTACAGAATTGAATACTTTGGACTTTATTAATCAGCTTGAGTCTGTTAATTATGGTATAAGGGAATTTATGCTAAATCAACAACTTCTTTTTATTACGATGGTTCCTTTTATGGGCAAGGTAAAATTTGAAGAAGATTTTCTAGATAAAATTATGTCGAGTAAAAAACTTTTCGAGAGCGAGGTAATAGTTTTTGACACTTTATCTTTTCTTTTGATCAAACAGCATGCTCCTGAATCAAGATATTTTGATGTGATTAATTTTTTCAGAAAATTGAATAATCTTAATAAAACGATTATATTTACAATTGATCCAACTCTTTTAGATGAGAAATTTCTTGCTTTGGTAAGGAGCACTTGTGATTTGTACATGAGTTTATCTGCTCCTGAGGGTGCTGGAGAGAATGTAAAAATTATTGAATTGAAAAGATTTAAACGTCCTTATGATGTTTATGTTTCAAAAATTCCTTTTAGAGTAGAACCTAAAGAGGGGTTGATTATTGAAATTGGTAGTTATGCTTAAATAAAAAAATGGTGGGAAGACAACATTTCGCAAAAACAGAAGATTTGGACACAGCTATGAGAAAATTTTCTCATTTAAGAGATTATGTTAATAAGATTTCTCAGGTTTATGGTATGCCCGAATTTAAGAAAAGACTTGATAGGTCTTTAAGGTCTGTAGAGAATCCTAATCTTATATATCCTGTAGGAGATCCAATTTTTATTCATATTGCAAAACCAGAGAAAAGTGATAATGTTAAGTATATGGTTATTATGCCTGAACTTGATAAAGAGGAAAAAGATTTTTATGATGCTATTTTAGAAAGAATTATTGAGGTTGCACATACTGCTAAAGTTCCAGGGTCTGATGAAGAGTTAAGAGATGTTTTGATTAGTTTATATAATGAAGTTACTCATATTAGTAGGCCCTCAGAGAAACCGAGTTTTTTAAATAGTCTTGGTAGAAAAATTACAATCACAGAACCACAGTATCATAATATTATGTTTCATCTTGTAAAAGATAGGTTAGGGTATGGTGCTCTTGAACCTTTGTTAAGAGATATTTATATTGAAGATATTTCTTGTGTGGGTGTTGGTGCAGTTTGGATTGTTCACAAGATTTTTGGTTCAATTGAAACAGATATCATTTTTGAAAATGATATTATGCTAAATAAATATATGGTTGAGAGTTCAGAGCGTGTAGAGAGACCTGTTTCAGAAGCTCATCCTGTTGTAGATGCAATTATGCCTGACGGATCAAGGGTTAACTTTATTTATTCGAGAAAGATTTCTTTGGGAGGTTCTTCTTTTACTATTCGTAAATTTAATGAGACTCCGATTTCTGTTCCGATGCTTGTTGATTGGGGAACATGGAGTTCTGAAGTTGCAGCTTATTTATGGCTTTGTTTGGAAAATGCAATTTCAATTTTTGTTTGTGGAGAGACTGCTTCGGGAAAAACAACTACGCTTAATGCAATGACTGCGTTTATTCCTTTTGATAATAAGGTTTATTCTGTAGAACAGACCCCAGAAATTACTCTTCCTCATCCCGTTTGGCAGCATTTGGTTACAAGAGAATCTGGAGAAAAAACTGATGTTACGATGTTTAATTTACTTATTGCATCATTAAGGTCTCGTCCGGACTATATTATTGTGGGAGAAATCAGAGGTAAAGAGGCAAATATTACTTTCCAAGCTATGCAAACAGGACACCCAGTAATTTCTACATTTCACGCAGGTTCAATTCATTCAATGGTTCAGCGTTTAACTGGTGATCCAATTAATATTCCTATTGCGTTTATTGATAATCTTAATATTGTTTTAATTCAGTCAGCAGTTTTTGTTAAAGGGAAAATTGAGAGGCGTGTTCTTAGTATTTCTGAAATTATTAGGTATAATGACGAAGTTAAGAAAGTTTTAACAAAGGAGGTTTTCCAGTGGGATGGAATTAAAGATAAACATATGTTTAGGGGGTTGTATAATAGTTATATTTTAGAGCAAAAAGTTGCAAAACATATTGGGTTGTCTGATCCTAGACAGATCTATAACATTATGAAAGATAGGGCAAGAGTTATTGAAAAAATGATTGAACATGAAGTTATGGATTATTTCGAGGTTGTAAAATTACTTAAGAAATATCATGAAAAAGGTGAAAGGGGTCTTCCTTTTGCAGTTTAATTTTAAAATGTTTTTCAAATGGCGGGTTGTGGAAATGAATTTTCGGGTGGTAAAAAATGAATACTAAAATTTTTGCAGCAATTGGTGTTTCAGATTTTAAATCTTATTTGTTTAAATATTTCTTACCAATTTTTTTGCTTGATTTTTTAGTTTTATTTGTCTTTTTATTTGGTTTTGAGGGAACATTTTTAAAAATTACAGGATTGGTTCTTTTTTTCTTTATCTTGATTGTTTTATTTGCTTATCCTATGATTTTAATTGATAATCAAACCAGAAATATTGAGGAAAACCTGCATTATTTTATTACTTATGCTGGAGCTTTGAGTACAGTTAATTTGGAGAGAAAAGATATGTTTGCGGATTTATCAGATAAAATCAGATATCGTGAAATTGCAAATGTTTTCAAAAAGCTGATTTACCTTGTTGAGAGTATTAAAATTGATTTCTCAACAGCTTCTTATAAAATGGCAGGA
This sequence comes from uncultured Methanosarcinales archaeon, assembly GCA_964562045.1. GTDB lineage: Archaea > Nanobdellota > Nanobdellia > Woesearchaeales > UBA583 > UBA583. The sequence goes on along the minus strand of CAZLRR010000016.1, from coordinate 1,968 downwards.
CTTATGAAATCTGAACATTTTGCAAGATTTTTGGAGAGGATGGGTATTGCCTTGTCTTTTAATGCAAATGTAAGTAAATTTATGCTGGAAGAGCAGAAAGCGCTTATGAATTCTTATGCAATTGTTTATCAAGAAGGACTTGAGAGAATTAAATTAGTTCAAGAAATGTTTGTTTCTCTTGTTTTGGCTTTTTCTTTTGTTTTAGCAACAGTTTTACTTTTGCCTTTTTTGACAGGTCTTGACACGAAAATTTTCTTACAGTTTGGAGTTATAGGAATAGTAATGCTTGATGTTAGTATGATTGTATTTTCTAAGTTTTTTTTACCTAAAGATCAGTTGTATCATACGATGGGTTATGATGATGGTAGAAAAAAGATTCTTCTTGTCTTTGTTATTTCTTTGCTAATAGCTTTAGTATTGTTTCCTTTTTTGTATTTTGCTTCTCTTCCAGTAATGCTTAAGTTTGCAATTGGTTGTAGTCCTTTTTTACTGGCGGGGATGTATTCCAATTATCAGGAAAAAATGGTTATAAACAGAGATATTATTTTTCCGGCATTTATTCGTTCACTTGGGGATGTACATCAATCTAAAGGAGGAACTTTAACAACTACTGTTGAAACTTTACTGCCTCACAATTTTGGTATTTTAAATGGTATGCTTGAGAGGGTATATAAGAGATTAAAAATAACTTCTGACAAATTTAATTCTTGGTATTATTTTTCAAAAGAGTCGGGTTCTGCTTTAATTTCTGAGTTTATGGATATTTTTGTCTCAGTTGTTTACAGGGGAGGTTCAGCACAAATCGCGGGAGAGATTGTGAGTGATAATATGACAAGAATTAACGGGCTTCGGGATATGAAAAAAGAGTTTGCATCAACTTTAAAGGGGAGTGTTTATGGAACTTTTTTTGGTATTGCAGCAACAATGTACATTGCTTTGCTGATTAGTGTTTTGCTTTTTAAGATTTTTACTTCTTTAACTGCTGATGTTTCAGGTATGGCCGCGGATTTGATGAGTTCTGTTTTGCCAACAAATTTGGATACGGTAAGTATTGAGAGTATGGCATTATATGCAGCAGCAATTTTAGTTTCTCATTCTTTGATTTCAGCTTTTTTAATTAAGGAAGTTGATGGCGGAAATAAGTTTACTGCTCTTACTGATTTTGTGATTATGCTTTGGCTGGGGGCAATTATTGAGATTGCGTTAACTGCACTATTTAAAGGTATGTTCGCCCAATACTTCGGATGAAGTTTGCCTATTTGGACTGGAATTTCGTTATTTGAGATTTTACGTACCGAAAAGTACGCTACAATCTCAAATGCCTCATTCGAGTCCAAAGTATACAAACTTCATTTCTTTTTGTGTTTTGTTTTCTTGTTTTTTTGTAACATTGGGATTTAGAGAAGTTTTCGGATCGAAGTGGAGAAAATTTGAGAGAGCGAAGTGCAACGAGCGAACCCTTTAAGCTCTGTTAGTTTCGTTTTACGAAGTAAAAATCGATTTTTAGTGCAACGATGCTCGAAGAGCATAGGTGTTTGTTGTCGCCTTTTTTTGCTTATTTTTTTCCTAAAAAAAGAAGAGGATAATATTTTGGGGGGTGGAGAAAAACTATTTGTTTACCCAAATAATTTATTAAGCCATCTCATGAATTTAGCCCATAAACTTCCAGATACACATTCATTATTAACACATAAATTACTATTACATTCAAAGTTATTATTACAAGAACTTTCGGAATCTTTCTGAAATGTAAATAGTTCGTCTTCTCCGGAACAATATTCTTCAGAAGTCCTATACCCTATTGGAAAACATTTATTTTCTTTTAAGCACCCCATACAAATTAATTCCTTTTCTTCTTCGATAATTATTTCCTCAGGAAGTTCAATAGGTTCTTCCCCAGGAACAAATTTTTTACATGATCCATCCTCACAACCATTTGGGCATTCAAATGTCTCTATTTTTTGGAAA
>CAZLRR010000015.1:0-27398 GCA_964562045.1 uncultured Methanosarcinales archaeon | reverse complement strand
CAACTTTTCTTCAGTTTTCATAATTTTATTATTTTTTATCCATTTATTAAGTTTATGTCAAAAAATCACTAATTTGTACTTATTGCAAAGTAGTCATAATCGAAATGTTTATAAATAGAGTTCGTGAGATATAAATAGAGTATGGACGAAAAAAAATTAAAAGTTGCATTCAGCAATATTAAGAAAGATATTGAAGACTTGCAAAAACAAGTCAAAAAAGCAAAAGAACTCGCAACTTTAAATGAAGATATTAAACTTCAACTTGAAACTCTTAAAAATTTTAATCTAGAAGGTTTTGTTGAAAATATGGAAGAGGAGTTCAAATCCATAAATAAGCTTCTTCAAACCTTTAATTTCCGATTTAACGCTAATGTAGAAGAGTTCAAAAAATTCTCAACACGAATGCAAAAATATTCTAATGAACTCCAATTTGTAAAAAAACAAGTTCAAGAAAATACCGCAAAAACTCTTCCCGCAGAAAAAAATATAACTCCAGAACTAGAAAAATACGAAAAACAATTTGAAGATATGAGAAAAGGTTTTACAGAAGATATAAAAAAATTAATTGCTGAAATAACAAAATTAAAAGAAGAAAAAAAAGATTCAAATCCCCAATCTCCAGAAAAAGACTTCACACTAGCAATTAAAGAAATCGGAAATATTCTCAGTGAGAAAATCGATTTTGAAGTAAATCAATTAAGAGAAGAAACAACAGAAGAAATTGCAAGAGTCTATGATAGACATTTTAGTGAAATTGCAGAATTAAAAGAAGAAATCCGAGAAATGAAAAAACTAATGAAAGAAGAATACCATAGCGAAATCGAAGAAAAACCAACTAATAGAATAGAGAGATTAAAATCTGTTGCAAGATGGTTTTTTATTGATGATGATTATGAAGAAAAAAGCCCCAATTCAAAAAAACGTGGAAGACCTAAAAAGAATAAAAATTAATTCAACCTCTTCTTGAATTCCAAACCTTTCTCAATAAAAGATAAGAAAACTTGCGCATCTTTCTCTTCGATTGCAAAAAGTTTTGCAAACTCATCTGAATTAATTTTTTGAGTTTTTAAAATATATGAAATTATTTCATCAAGTTTTTGATTTTCTCCCAAATTATATTTTTTGACAATTTTTTCAAACTCTTTTTTGTGCTGTTCTAAATTCATTTTAACATTTGACATACTTCTTCTGTAACTTCTACTTCTTGACCTTGATACGTTACGATATCTCCGGCAACTAGTTTTTTCCTTAATTGAGTTTCTGTTTTTTCGTTTACTTTTATTTGTTCTCCCCTAATCAAGGTTTTTGCTTCTCCTCCGCTTGAGCAAAGACCTGTAATTTTCAAGAATGTGTTTAATTCTATATATTTCATTTTTTACATCTCTGACTATTAATATATGATGTTAGAGCAAAATCAGCCATACATTGTTCTTTTGAAGTTTTTCTAAGTTGCCAAATCCCATTTTTATCAAAACTGATAATATAAGGTACACCATTTTGAATAGAAACAAATGTTGAACCAGAATAATCAAAACCTAAAAAAGACATAAACTTATCAAAACTCGGATATTCTAAACGAGCTAAAGTCATTTTACCTTTAAAATCCAATTCAGAATTTTTTAATATTTGAGTTAATTTCATTTTATCTATGTGTAAAGTAAAAAACCTTAGTTTGGTCTTCTTTTCTATAATCAAATCTCACAAATCCAAATCTCTCAAACTGATAAGATGAATCTTCTTTTGGATTGTGCATATCTTCAACAAAACCAGAAATACTCGAGTTATCATGCAAGATAATTTCTGCCTTTTTCAAATCTTTTTTTGGCAAGAAATGAATAGTTGATTTGTATTTCAAGTTTCTATCATATTCTTTTGAAATGAATTCTAACTCGAGAGATTCTTTTTCTTTTTTCAAAATCTTGAAATTACCAAAATGCATAAGTCTTACCATATCACCTTTCTCAATTTTTTCAAAATCAGCTTTTTCAATCCAATATTCAGAATCAAGCTTAAAATGCCTAAATCCTTTTGATGCATCTTCGGGATGTTTTGGCAAACTAATATCTTTTTCAGGATATTCATTTATGTTTTTAATATGAACTGATCTTGGTGCCTGTATAAAGAAAAACCTATCTGCTTCTTTTTCTAAGATTTGCTTATTAAAATAATTAAGTCCTTTATAATATTCTTCTGCTGTGATTCTGGAATCCCTTTTTGAAATTCCAAGAGATAAAATGAAATCCCTAAACGCTTTAGCTTGGTATCCTCTTTTTCTATGTGAGATAAGTGAAGGAACTCTTGGGTCTGTCCAACCAGTATAAATTCCTTGATTGATTTTTTCTTGCAAGTCTGATTTTGAAAGGTTAATATCCTCAAATTTTATTCTTCCATGATGGAAATAATCTTTTGGTCTTTTAAGTCCCAAAGCTTTTTGAATCATTTCCTGCCTTAAAGTATTAATTTCATGGTCTTTTCCCCGAATTACATGAGTCATATTCATATCACAATCATCAACTGCAACTGCTAAATGCATATTTGGCCAAACATTTGCAGACTCGCCTATATGTGCGTGTTTTGTTTTATTTATTCTTGCAAGAGGGAAAGTTCTTAATGCTGGATTTTTGTGCGATATGTCTGCTCTAAACCTCACTACCGCCTCTCCTTGTTTGTAGCCTCCATTCATGAATTTGTTAAACATCTCAATTTGTTTTTCCTGAGGCATTTTTGCATGAGTACATGTAGTGCAGGAATCAGTTAAAGTTTTGAAATCTTCTGCTGAGCATTCACAAACATAAGCTTTTCCTATTTCAACTAGTTGCCTTAAATATTTATAATAAATCTTTAACCTTTCTGACTGATAAAAAATTTCATCAATTCCTCCCCCCGTAATCCAATTCACATCATCAATAATTTTTTCATAATTAGAAACGTCAATATTATCTGGGTTTGTATCACCAAATCTCAAAATAAACTTTCCACCAAATTTTTCTTTAAATGCATAATTTGAAATAATCGGAAAAAGATGTCCTAAATGAAGATATCCTGAAGGTGCTGGCTCATATCTTAATCTTAATTTTCCATTCTCAAGTCCTTCAAGTTTGGGAAGAGGGTTTTTTTCCTTTTTTTGATTATCTTCTTTTTTTGATTTTTGTTCTTTTTCAAAATTCGGATTTAATTCTAAAAGTTTCGTTTTTTGCTTTTCTGTATTCATCTCATTTACTTGTTCTACAATATTTTCTATTTTATTCATATAATGCGGCATATCTTGTTTCATCTCAGGAAATTTAGGCATACACTTTCCAATCATTGCTTTGGGATTAGCTTTCCCGCCAAAAGAAATGGCATTCGTTAATGCTTGTTCAAATACAAAATTCTCAAATTCTTCTTCATTAATAGTCATACTTCTATTAAATAAAGATTTCTTTATAAAGTTACTTTTATATTACTTGACAATTTGCGTGAGGTTTATAAATCCTTATTTCTTTACTCTTATTATGGACGAAAAAGAATATTTACAACTTCTAGAAAAAGCATATGAAGATTTACCAACAGTTTTGTACAAAAAAGAAAGGTTTGAAATTCCTAAAGTTTCAGGTAGAATTGAAAAATCAAGAACAATTGTTACAAATTTTAGAGAAATTGCAAAAGATTTAACAAGACCTGAAAATCATTTCTCCAGGTTCTTTCTGAAAGAAGTGGGAGTTAGAGGAGAGATTACTCCAAGAGGAGAATTAACTCTAGCAGCTAAATTCCAACCTGGAATTTTAAATAGAACTGTTGAGAGATATTTTGAAAACTATGTTAAATGTGAACACTGTTCAAGTCCTGATACTGACTTAAACCTTCAAGAAGGAGTTATTGTTTGTAAAGCTTGTGGACATAGAACTAAAGTTGCTAATTTGTAAAATGTTAAATGAAATTACAGAAGAAAAATTGAATAAATATTTTGATGTGACAGGAAGAGCTTTGAAAAAATTAAAATTAGTTTCTCCTAAAAAGACTCATTTAGATAAAGTCTCTGTTGATTTTTTAAATATGGCTCAAACTTATTTTGATGATGCGGGGCACTTTAGAGAAAAAGAAGATTGGGTTAATGCATTTGCTGCTCTAAATTATGCCCACGGTTGGCTTGATGCTGGCGCTCGTTTAGGTTTATGGGATGTTGAACATGATTCGGTTTTGTTTACTGTTGATTAATTATTCCAAACTCTTCTCATCAAAATGCATGGTCTGAACTAAATCTCTATTTAGAAATAATTCTTCAAGTAAATCTCTCCTTTCAAGATAAGGTTTTGTGATTAAAGTTTTTCCATTCAAATAAAGTAAGTCAAAAGCTTTAACTGAAACGTTAATATGTTTAACTTCATTAATATCTTTGGTTAAAATTCTTTTCGAAAGCATTTGGAAAGGCAAATATTTACATTTTATATAATCATAACCAACACACTCACTATCTATTACAAAACTCAAATCAGAAAAATTTTCCTTAATGAATTCAATTACTTCTGGAAACTGATTTGTAATCTCATCAAGATTTCGAGAAAATAGTCTCACTTTTCCCCTATCGTTATGAATCTGAACTCGAAGACCATCGTATTTATAATCTGCTAAAATCTCACTGCCTGTTGCCTCGTATGCTTCATCAACATTTTTAACTCTTGTCCCTAGCATAGATTTGAAAGGATTCCCAAGAACAATCTCAGCTTTAAGGATTGAAGATTTATCTTTTTCTAATTGCTTCGCGAACTCTTCAAAAGAGACTAAAAGATTATACTTATTTTCAACAAGTTCAAGAAAAACATTATAGATTTCTCTCGGATTTTCTCCGAAAACTGCTTGTTTTATAAAAATCCATTCGGGAATAGTTTTTGAATTGAAATCTATTCCGGCCTCAACGTTTTCAAAAAGTCCAGCAACTGGCGGAAAAATTGCTCTTGTAAAAGCTTCCCTAAGAGTTCCTTCTGAAGTTCCAATTCTCAAATCATCAATTAAAAGTCTTGCTAAAAATTTATGTTCAACTGGATTTTTCGAAGACAAAAACAATCTCGACAATAATTCTCTTTTCACTTTATTTGAATCTTTTCCAGTTTTTGCTGAAATTTGTTTGAAAGTATTTGTAATTTCCTCAAGTGTTAAATCCCTATTTGACAAAGAAGATTGTGGAGTTCTTTCTGCAAGTTCAAACGCAAGAATACCAAGATCTCCTTTTTTATTAAAATCCTTCTCAATTTTTTCTTGCGGAGTTTTTGAAATAAAAGATAGAACTGCAAAAATAGTTTTAAGAGAAATCCCAATAGTTTTCTTATTGATTTTTCTTTGATAATTTCCAGCAATAATATCAAAAACGAAAGGAGCATCTTTCTCATTCTCCCCATAAAAATCTTTAAGAATTAAAATTTTTTCAAGCCTTTTTGTAGTCTGCTCAAGTTTTTCAAAAAGGTTTGCTAAAGTTTCAAAGTTCATAAATTATTTATGTTGTTTTGTGTTTATAAGGTTTCGTTTTCTGAATTTAAATTATCAATCAACAATCTTATTTTCGTTATAAACTCAATAGTTCTTAATCTTAAATCTTCAATATCTTCTTTTTCAAAAGAAATTTTTGTTGAGTATGATGCTTTTTGTCTTTCATTTTTTACACTTGTATAAAATTTAATTTCTTCTTCTTTCAATTCCAAATCCTCAAATAATTCTATGTCTTCCTCTCCAAATCCCGAAAAATTTCTAATTAAAAAACATAAAGTAGCATTATGATTTTTTGAGAAATGTCCACATTTAATCATTAAAGATAAACTACTATGATAAACTGCATAATAAAGTCCAATTATTGACCAATCTAAATACTCTTCATTTTGATTTAATAAAAAATATGAAAACTCTAAATTGTGTTCTGCCTTTTCTAAATGTGCTTTTTGTAATCTATTGTTTTCATCTTCAACTTCGGTTATTAATTCTTTATCAAATAAAAACCATAACTTTGCTCTAATTTTTCTTTATCTTTTAACCAATTTTGAATTCTTTCTTCCATTCTTCTAATACCAAATCATAAAAAAGAAAATTGCCAATGATTGGAAAACCTTTATTTTTGGCTTCTAATAGGAGAGTATCGTTTAGTTTTATAAAGTTTTGTAACTCACAATAAAATACTTGCAGAGGATATATGCTCTTTGCATTTATTTTTTCTTTTAATTTTTCAAATCTTGATTTTACTTTTTTTTGATTATCATAAGATACAACTAATAAATCAATGTCACTTCCTTTTTTTTCTTTTTTTTGAGAAGCCGAACCAAAAAGAATAACAAATGCAATTTCAAATGAGGTTTTTGAATAGATTTCCATTAGGGGAATTTTAACATTTAAATTTAAGTCTTGAAATTTTTCATCATCAAACTTCCAAAATATTCTTTTCATTTCATTTTTCGAGAATTGATTTTCAATATTTAATGTATAGTAAGTATGAGCTTTTGTTCTTGAAATTTTAACTATATTTTTTTCCCTCAATTTTTTCACAATGCTTTGAATAGAGCTATTTGATAAACTAACATATTCTTTTATTTCATTATGATATAAAGTTATTTTTTTGGCTTTGTAAAATGCAAAATAAAACTTTTCTTCTGAATTCATATATTTATTAAGAGTTTATAGTTTAAAAAGTTTGTGCCAATTTTTGGCAAGTTTGTGCCAATTTTTGGCAATTAAAGAGATAAATAATACTAATAATCTGCAATGAGGTTTATTGTGAACTCTTGGTAAAATCACTCACTTTAAGAAAGCATTTATAAATAATCAAAAACTAAAATCTTCTATGAACACAATTTTTGTAATTTTTGGAGCAACAGGAGATTTAATGAAAAGAAAATTAATTCCTGCATTTGAATGTTTAAATGGAGAAAAAAAACTCAAAGGAGATTTTGAAGTAATTGGAGTTGGAAGAACAAAACTTTCCAAATCAAAATTTCAAAAAGAAGTAGAAAAAGCAGTAAAAGAATTTGGTAAAATCAAAGATAAAAAACTAATCAACAAATTTTCATATCAAATTATCGGCTATGAGAATTTAGAAGATTATAAAAAACTCGAGAAACTAATCTCTTCCAAAACAAAATCTGGAGACCAAGTAATTTATTATTTATCCGTTCCTCCAAACATTTTCCCGGACGTACTTAAAAACATTAAAGAGAGTGGACTTAATAAACAAAAAAAAACTACAAAAAAGATTGCATTTGAAAAACCTTTTGGAACAAATCTTCAAACTGCAAAAATGCTTAACAAAGAAATCAATGAAGTTTTCGAAGAAAATTACGTTTACCGAATTGATCATTATCTTGGAAAAGAAGCAATCCAAAATTTTCTCGTTCTAAGATTTGCAAATCATTTCCTTGAACCTCTTTGGAACAATAGACATATCGATAACATACAAATTACCGCAAGTGAAATTCTTGGAGTAGGTAGCAGGGCAGGATACTATGAGAAGGCAGGCGCACTAAAAGATATGGTTCAAAATCACCTTTTTCAAATGCTCTCATTAATTGCAATGGAGCCTCCAAGAAATCTGGATGCAGACTCAATTCGTGATGAAAAAGTAAAAGTTTTCTCTTCCATAAAACCTCTTGACGGAGATTGGATGGAAAACGTTGTTTTTGGGCAATACGGCAAAGGAACAGTTGATGAAAAAAAAGTTTTAGCATATAATGAAGAAGAAAATATCCCAAAAAATTCTAGAACTGAAACTTTTGTTGCAATGAAATTAGCACTCGAAAATTGGAGATGGTCAGGAGTTCCTTTCTATTTAAGAACAGGAAAAAGATTAGAAAAACAAGGAACCACGGTAGTTGTTGAATTTAAGAAAGTGCCAAATATTTTATACAATAAATCGGCAAACTTAGAGTCAAATAAATTAATTATAAAAATCCAACCAGACGAAGAAATTTCTATGGAATTTAATGTTAAAACGGGAACTCAAGTTAAATCAATTGAGACAAAATTTGACCAGAAAAGCTATTTTAAAATGAAAAGTCCCGAGGCGTATGAAAACATCTTACTTAATATTGCAATGAGCGACCAAACATTATTTACAAGGTTTGATGGCGTTGAAAAGTCATGGGAAATTGTAGATAAACTTGCAGATTGTCATGAAAATTGTCCTATAATTTACAAGTACGAATCTGGAAGTTGGGGGCCGGAAATGGCCGATAAACTTTTAGAAAAAGATGGAAGAAAATGGTGGAACTAATCAAGAATATAAACAAAGAAGATTTGGGCTATGAAGCATTTGAAAAGCTAAAACAAATCCTAATAAAAAATAAAAACAAAAACTTAGTAATTGCTCTCTCAGGTGGCTCTTCAGTTAAACCAATTTATGATACAATAAAAGAAAATTATAACCAAATTTATGATTGGTCAAAGATAACTTTTATTTTAGCTGACGAGAGAATTGTTCCTGTAGATAACAAAGATTCAAATTATAAGTTTGTAAAAGATTATTTCTTGCAAGAATTAATTGATAAAGAAATTATTTGTGAAGACCAAATAATCCCTATAAATATTAATGCAAAAAATATTGCAAAAGATTATCAGGAGAAAGTCGGGAGAAAAATAGATGTTGCAATTCTAGGGGTTGGTCCTGATTCTCATACTTGCTCATTATTTCCAAATCACGATTCAATAAAAAATGAATCAAATGAATTTATTCTAGTTGAAAACTCCCCAAAGCCTCCCAAAAGAAGGATTTCAATGTCAAAAAATATGGTGAAAAATGTTGAAAACTTATTTGTATTTTTCATAGGCGAGAACAAAAGAGAAGCTTTTGAAAACTTTTTAGATTGTGAAAAGAGTGAAGAAGAAGTTCCAGTTAAGATTGTGAAGAATTGCGAGAACAGTTTCATATTTACTGACTTGAATTAGAAATTATTATAAATACATTTTTAAAAAACATTTTATGAAAGAAAACAATGTTAATAATAGTAACAATGTTCAGAGTCAATATAATGACTCCGGAAGACCAAAAGAACAACCTAAAGCAGTAGCTGCAATGGTTTTAGCAATTCTTGGTTGGTTTATTCCTCTAATTGGAATAATCCTTACAATAATTGGATTAATTCTTGGAATTTCTGCAAGAAGAAAAAATAAAAATGATGGTTTTGCATTAGCTGCAATAATTATTGCTAGTATAAATCTTGCATTAACTTTACTTGTAATAATAGTGATTTTTATTTCCTTTTTTAGTTTTGTAGATCATAGAGCTCTACTTCCAAATAGAGCAGACTTGACTGGTTCTTTGAGGGCTTTGCCTGCCGAGATGGTAGCATATCCACACGAAAATAAAATGATTCTGCCGGCAAGATATACTGGAACAAGAAGTTCTACAATTACAGAAGGTAATATTGAATTAACTGGTTCTGGAAATTGTGAAATGATAAATTATCACAATGTTGAGACTAGTGAGAATAATGACTTAATTAGAAATGGGCATATCACAAATCTTGAATTTGAATGTCCAGCTTCTGCTTTTGAAGGAGAATATTTAGAAGGTACTATCTCAATTAAAGTGTTAGATTCTACAACCAATCTTACAACTCCAAGTTCTGGAATGATAAGATATAAATTAGATTAACTTCCAAATTAAACCCAAAATTTAAATACTTTACTTTCTTTACTTTCTTTATGATAGAAGAAATCAAAACCATAAAAATCTCATCAAAAAGACAAATTACTATTCCAAGTTCATTTGATTCGATAAAAGCTGGAGGAAAGGCGTTACTAAAAATTGAAGGAAATAAAATTATTATTGAGCCCATCAAAGAGTATAACACCCAAATCGATGAACTCTCTTTAATTAACGAAAATATGCTAAAAGAAGATTGGCTCTCTGAAGAAGATGAAAAGGCTTATGGACATTTAAAAGAATTAATTAAAAAAGATGAAATTTAAAAAAGGAAATATAGTTTTAATGAATTTCCCATTTTCAGATTTAACTAAAATGAAAATTAGGCCTGCGTTGGTTTTAAAAAATCTAGAAGGAGAAAATTCAATTTTTGTTCAGATTAGTTCAAAAAAGGGAAATCATCAAAAATATACTGTTGAATTAAACAATGAATTATTAAAAACTAAGTCTTATATAAAATTAGATAGAATTATTAATATAAACAAAAAATTTGTTCTTAAAAACATTGGTGAAGTAAGTTTGAATACATTATTTGAAATTGATTTATTATTACAAAAATTACTAGATTGGGAAATATTCTCCTTAGATAAAATCCAAATTGCAATTGAAAAATCTTGGTCCAAAGAAACTGCATATGCCCCAGAAATTTGGAATTCTAAAAATCCTTGTGCTGAGCAATGTAGAGTTACTTCAATTCTTTTAAATGAAATTTTGGGAGGAAAAATATTCTTTGCTGATGTGAAAAATTCTCAGGAAACACACTTTTGGAATAAAATCGGAAATATTGAGATTGATTTAACAAAAAAGCAATTTAATAAAGATGTTGAATTTGAAAATATTATAGAAATAGATTCTGAAAAAGCAATAAATAATTGTCAAGAGACATTAAAAAAATTTAATTTGTTAAAAAATAATTTTATTAAAAACTTTTATTCATAAGGCGTAATCAATATTTATAAATCCTAACTTTTAAATATTATTATGGTATATCAAAATTTAGAGATTATGCAAAAATTTACTGAAAAAAATTTGCCAAGTCTTTGTGAAACAGTTCTTGGCACTTTAGAATTATTTGAAAAAGAAGGGCTGCCGAAAACCAAATTCAAAAACTTCAAAAGACCTTTAGTTGTTGGGAGCGGGAATGCAATTGTTACAGCGAAATTTTTACTTGAAGACAAAGATGCAATTTTTGCAGATGAAACAAACTTTGAACAGCAACTTAGAAAAAATGTTGATGGAGTAATTATCTTCTCGGCTAGTGGAGGAAAACATGCACCAATTCTAGCAGAAGCAGCTCTTAAAGCAAAAAAACAAGTTCAACTAGTCACATGTAACAAAACTGCTCCAGCAATTGAAATAGTTGGAAAAGAGAATACTATAATTACACCAAAAAACAGAGAACCATATACTTACAATACTTCAACTTATATGGGATGGATTTTTGCAAAAACACAAGAAGACCCTAAAAAAATCAGAGAATTTATTCTAAATAAAGTAACTCCAATATTGCCTAAAAACTTCAAAAAATATACTGGATACTTACTAGTTACTCCAAACGAATTTTCTGGGCTTAACCAATTATTTATTGTGAAATTCATTGAACTCTTTGGAAGAGTACTCGCTCGAGATGTGAAATCTTTTGAAGAATTAAAACATGCAATAACAGTAGTTCCTTCAAAAACAGAAAAATGTATCCAATTTGGAAAAGGAAAAGTTGATTTTCCATCACGAGATATTTTAAAAATTCCTCTTCCAAAAAATTGTGGGCCCGCAGCAATGATGGCAATAGCATATTATGTAATTGGAAGAATTCAAGATCAATATCCGCAATATTTTAAAAAACATATTGGTGAGTATTTGGAAAGAAATTCAAAAGGAAGTTTTGGAAAAGTAATGAATGTAATAGTTGAATAAAATTTATTTCCTAACGACCTTTATTTCCTCATTTCTCAAATCTAAAATTGTTGAAGGGCTCCCATCTAAAATTCCTACATCTATAACATAATCAACATACTTTAAAATTTCCTTAGAAATCTCATCAATTTTAGTAATATGATTTTCACCAGAAAAATTAACTGAAGTTGTAATAAAAGGTATTTCTAAAATTTCACAAAACCAATTATTTGGAATTCTAATTCCGTAGGAATTTTCTTTTGGATTAATTTCTTTAGGTAAAAAATTAGTTTTTGAATTTAAAATAAAAGTATATTTTCCAGGAAATAAATTTAACTTTTCATGATGCAAAACTTCAAAATTTTCATTAATCCACTCTTTATTTGGAGCAATAATTGAGAATGGCTTTTTTTCTCTTTTTTTGCAAGTCGAATCTTTTTAATAGAATCTGAATTTAATGCGCTGCAACCTATACCATAAATTGTGTCTGTTGGGTAAATAAATATTTTTCCGTTTTCAATTTCTTTCAAATAAAAATCCAAATTACTTAGAAAATCTCCTTTTTTGAGTCTCATATTCTCTTAAAATTACATATTACTTTATAATTTTACCCCAAATTTTATAAAGGAGTAAATTTCTATCAATATTAGGATGAAGAAAATCATAGTAATTGGCTCGGATCATGCTGGCTTTGAAGCAAAAGAAGAAGTTAAAAAAATTCTGGATAACTTGGGTTATGAATATAAAGACGTGGGAACATATACTGATGAACCAATCGATTTCCCCCTAATTGCAAAAAGGGCAGCTCGAAAAATTCTTGGCGCCCACACCCTTGGAATTCTAATTTGCGGAAGCGGAGAAGGGATGCAAATTGCAGCAAATAAAATTAATGGCATTAGAGCCGATTTGTGTTATGACGAATACAGTGCTAAAATGGCAAGAGAAGACAACGATGCCAATATTTTAACTCTTAGGTCAAGAGAATTCAATCATGAAAAATACACTGAAATTGTGAAAACATTTCTCGAAACACCTTTCTCAAATGAACCTAGACACATGAGAAGAATAGCTGAAATAGCAGAATTAGAAAACTTATAAGTGTGCCCCTAATGTCATTTATTTTTTGGATAAGAAAAGATTAAATACTAGTATATTCAGCACATAATTGGAAAGATGATATTGCCAATAATAAAATCAAATCAAATCCAAAAAAAAGAGTCTAAGGACCTTAATTTAAGGGCAAAAAAGAGTTTATCTTCAAGAGTTAATTTTGGCAGTATCTGTGTCAAAATTTCTTAAATAAATTCTTTTTAGTATTTTGTTTGATATTTCTCTAATTCAAAAACGAAGTCGTAGAAATCTATAAATTTAATCTCACAGTTTGAAATATTTCTTGAATCTAAGTTATCCTCAGAAATAAAATAACCCGTTTTTGGCGAATATTTCTCAATAAAGCTTCTAAAACCTTTTTCAACATTATTTGAGTTAATTCCTGTTTTAATTTCAATTGGAATTATGTTTATACCTTTTTCTAAGATAAAATCTACTTCTGCCTTAGATTTTGTACGCCAATATTTTGGTTTAAATTCATTGTCAATAAATTGTCTAAATACAAAATTTTCATAGATAAAACTTAATATTGGACTATTTTCAATCACAAAGTCGCTTTGAGCAGAGATATTTCTTAATCCGAAATCATAAAAATATATTTTGGGAGATTTAACTATCTCTACTTGTTTATTATTAGAAAAAGTTTGAACTCTTGAGCAAATATAAGTTTTTTCAAGTATGTTTAAAGCCTCTTTTAATTCACGATATTTAAATTCTGTTTTTTTTGACAAATCATCATAATTTATTACATTTCCAATTTGCAAAGCCAACACTTTTATTAGTGACTCATATTTGTAATTCTCTTTAAATTCTAGTATTTCTTTTATCTCTTTTAGTAAATAGGTATTATATATATTTTTCAAGATTTCTATTTTTGCTTGTTTGTCATCAGTAATTACAACTTTGGGATAACCGCCAAATATCAAGTATTCTTTAAAATATAGTTTCATTTCTTTTTTTGTGGTTTTTCCAAGATTGCCCTTTTTTAAAATTTCAAATAATTTTTCATTTTTGTATTTTAAAAATTCTTTAAAAGTTAATGTTTGCATTTCAAAAACAAATATTCTACCAACTAAATATTTTATACTTTGAATACTCAATTCTGTTGCAGAAGAACCTGTTAAAATAATTTTAATGTTTTGTGTATCATAAATATATTTTAGTTTTTGTCCACTATCTTTTGAGTATTGTACTTCATCAATAAACAAAATATCGTAGCCTTTTACTTCAGTTTCAATGAAATTGTCAATTTCTTCTTCAAATTTGTTTAACGTAAGAACATTTTCAAAAGAAATTTTATTTATTTTCTTTTTTGTAATTTTATCAAGTATTTTAGTTATTACAGTTGTTTTTCCTGCTTGTCTAGGACCTATTAAAGCAATGATTTCTTTGAAATCTAAGTATTTTTCAATCTTTTCTTCAATTTCTCTTTCAATTAACATAATAATGGTTATCCCTACTATTATTTAAACTTTTGTAATTTTAGTAGAGATAAAATTACAAATATTGTAAAAAAAGTAAGGACATTTTGTTAAAAATATCAAATTAAATAAAATTAGTTGCATACTTAGAAATATCTTCATTTAATTAAAGAAACCTCGGGGTGTGGCTGAAAGTTTTGACAGAATTTACCATCTAAACAACAAGAAATTTGTGTTTTTCGATGTAACATTGGCTGCCGAGCAAAGCGAAGGGGGAGAGGTTTGGGGAAAAATCAATTAAACCCAAATTTTTACAATCTAATAGAACAAAAATGCCAACTTTTTTCTTTTGGATTGAAATGATTTCTATTATTTAACAAAAATCAGTATTTATGCAACTAACTTACTCAAATAGAAAAAATATAAAAAGTAATTTTATAATAAAAATATGGACATTAAAGAGATACAAGAAAAGATATCAAAAGTGTCAAAAAATTACGAGAAAGTCTGCTCAATAAATAGAGATGATGATTGGTATATTCTAAAACTTCAAGAAGAAATCGGAGAATTAATACAACATTATTTATCTTTTACAGGTAGAGGAAGAAATAGGGGAAAAACTCAAGATGAAATAAAAAAAGGTTTTGAGGATGAACTTGCAGACGTTATTGGACAAACTCTTTTAATTGCAGACTTTCACAAAATTGATATCGAAAAAGCACTCGAGAGAAAATGGTTTAAGTATCTGAAATAATTTTTATTCAATTCCCGCCCAGTTATAACTAATCTATAAATAAAACAAACAAAATTTATTCTTAGATGACTTTAAAAGAACTAAAACTCAGAGCAAATTCTATTCGAAAAAGTATAATCCATATGCTAAATAGAGCGGGCTCCGGGCATAGCGCGGGAGCTTTAGGAATGGCAGATTTATTTGCAACACTCTATTTTGACACAGCAAAGATTTTCCCAAAAAATCCAACTTCTAAAATGCGAGATTTTATTTTTTTATCAAATGGACATACTTGCCCCGTTCTTTACGCAACTCTTGCAGAAGCTGGATTTTTCCCAAAACACGAACTTGATAACTTAAGAAAACTCGGAACAAAACTTCAAGGACATCCACACCATGGAAGTGTTCCAGGAATTGAAAACTCCTCAGGTCCGTTAGGACAAGGATTATCTCAAGCAGTTGGAGTTGCAGCAATTCTAAAACGAGAAGGAAAAACTAATAAAGTTTATTGCTTTGTAGGAGATGGAGAAATTGAAGAAGGACAATGCTGGGAAGCTTTTATGTTTGCAGCAAAAGAGAAATTAAACAATCTCGTTGTAATTGTGGATAGAAATCATATACAAATCGATGGTAGAACTGACAAGATTATGCATTTAGAACCTCTTCACAAAAAATTATCCTCATTTAATTTTGCAGTCATAGATTTTAATGGAAATGACATAAGACAAATTAAAACAGCATTTAAACACGCAGACAAATTAAAAACCAAACCTGTTTGTCTAATTGCAAAAACTACTGCGGGAAAAGGAGTCTCATTTATGGAAGGGAAATTCGAATGGCACGGCAAAGCGCCCGATGATAAGCAAACAGAAATTGCCCTAAAAGAACTTGACGAAGAAGAGAAAATAATTAAAAAAAGTGGAGGTAGAAAGTAAGATGGAACAAATAACTCAGAAACAAAAAGTAAAAGTAATGAATTTTCTTAAGAAATTTGTAATAGAAAAAAAAGTTATTCCTGTATATCAAATTGAAAGTGGCAGCCGAATGTGGGGATTTGCTTCAAAAGATTCCGATTTTGACATAAGAGGGTTTCATTTACCCATAAAAGAAGATTATTTTTCATTTCAAAAACCAAAAGAACAAATAGAATATCTTAGTGGAGATTTAGATATAGTTTCATATTCCATAGATAAATTTTTTAGTTTAATATTAACTTCCAATCCAAATTGCTTAGAACAATTACAAAGTTCAATTATATATAAAAATTTGTTTAATGAATTGGGAATAAATTTTGAAACCTTTAAGAAAGAAATATTCTTAAATATTAATTTAAAAAGACTTTTTTTTCACTATCTCAGTATGGCTAAAAACAACTATAGAAAATATCTAGATGATGAAAAAAATAGTTTTACTTATAAAAAATGTTTGTATGTACTAAGAAGTCTTTACTCTTCAATTTATATCTATGAAAAACAACAATTGCCTCCAGTAATTTTTAAAAATTTAATCTCAGAATTAAAAATAGAAAAAAAATATAAAACATTAATTGATACAATATTGTTAAAAAAAGAAAAAGCCCAAGAAAAAACGCCAGTAAAAAATCCAAAAGAAATAGAAACAATGATATTAGATTTGTTTGACTATGTAAAAAATTTAGAACAAAAAACAACCGGAGACCAGAAAAAACTTCAAGAATGTTTAAACAAAGTTTCAATTACTATGAAAAATCATTATTATGGAGGTAGCAAATAAAATGGGTTCTATAAGAAATGGATTTGGAACTGCGCTTGAAGAACTTGGACAAAAAAACAGAAATGTTGTTGCTCTGTGTGCAGATTTAACCGATAGTTTAAAAATTACAAAATTCAAAGAAAAATTTCCAAACAGATATTTTGAGTGCGGAGTGGCAGAACAAAACATGATTGGACTGGCTGCCGGAATGGCAACAACTCTTGGAAAAATTCCTTTCGTTGCAAGTTATGCAGCATTTAATCCTGGAAGAAATTGGGACCAATTGCGAGTAAGTGTCTGTTATCAAAATGCAAATGTCAAAATTTTAGGAGGGCATGCAGGTTTAACAACTGGTCCTGATGGAGCAACACATCAAGCGCTCGAAGATATTGCAATCACAAGAGTCCTGCCAAATTTAACAGTAATAGTTCCCTGCGATGAAGAAGAGATGAGAAAAGCAACAATTGAAGCTACCCGACATAAAGGCCCAGTTTATCTAAGAGCAAGTAGAGAAAAATCCCCAAACATAACTGAAAAGAAAACAAGATTTAAAATCGGAAAAGGAAACGTTTTAATTGATGGAAAAGACATTGTAATTTTTGCCTGTGGAATTACAGTTCAATTTGCCCTTGAAGCAGCAAAAGAACTAGAAAAGAAAAAAGTAAGCTGCGCAGTAATTAACATGCACACGATAAAACCAATAGATGAAGATTTGATTTTAAAATATGCTAAAAAAACAGGAGCTTTTATCTGCGTTGAAGAACACCAAATTGCTGGAGGATTGGGAAGTGTGATTGCAGAGGTTTTAATAAAAAATAATCCCATTCCAATGGAATTTGTTGGTATTGAAGATTCTTTTGGTGAGAGTGGGGAAGGTTATGAATTACTTGATAAGTATGGAATCTCAACAAAAAAAATCATAAAAAAAATTGAAAAAGTCTTGAAGCGAAAATAAAATTAATCCATAATACTGGGATTTTTAACTATTAACCTTGAGATAATATACGGGAAAATAATTGTGGTTATCAGCGCCATAAAAACCAAAGCAGAATATATTGTGGAGCTGATTAAACCCGCTTCGAAAGCAATCAATGTAATTGCAAGTTCTACTGCGCCTCTTGCATTCATACCCCAACCAATCAAATATAGTTGTTTATATGATATCTGTTTCAAATGAGGTCTTGCCAAAAGAGCTCCGACAAGTTTTCCCGCAATTGCAGTCATTATAATAACAATAATAACAAGTGGAGAAATTACAAAATGAGAAAAATCAAATGCTAGTCCCATTGAAACAAAAAAAAATGGCAAAAATATATTATTACCTCCTACTTCCAATTTTTTTGTAATATGGTGTTCTCTTGCAAACTTATGTAGCAAAATCCCAATTATAAAAAATAAAACACCCAAAATCAAAACCATACTCTCAATAAAATAAAATTGCCCTAAAGAAAAAAGCAAAACACTAAAAAGTAAAATTCCTATAGTATCATCAATAAATCCTGCCCCAACCATTGCAGAACCTATTTTAGTTTTAAGCTTTCCCAGCTCCATCAATTCTTCTACTTTGGTTGCCTCTGCAGTAAAACTTAAACAAATTGCAATAACTAAAGAAGCAATTAAATCAAAATTTAAAACAAATTTAGATATTATAAATCCAATAATCAATGGAAAAACTAAAGAATAAATTCCTATCCAAATTGAATCTTTTTCTTCTTTTTCTAAATTTTTAAATGAACTTTCTAATCCTGCTAAAAACAATAAAAAAAACAAACCAAAAAATCCTAATGTCATTATTATATTCTCATTTTGAAGAATTACTTCTCGAAATGGCGTAATCCCACAAAGTATTCCAAATAAAATTAATGCAACCACCTTAGGAATTTTAAAAAAATTGTTTAGTAAATATACAAATAAGAAAGAAGAAATAATTATTACTAAGAAGGCGATTACAAACATACAAACTAATCTAAAATTGTATGTATATACTTTTGTAATTTGTTTTTAGTAGTGTAAGTCAATTGATATTCTTTAATATTTCAAGTTTTTTCCATTGATCTTGTGCAACAATATGTCCGACACAATTCTTACTTCCACACAGGCAAGGATGATCTTTATAGTTTTCAACATCATAGCCATAATTAAAACTAAGTTCTTCACCTTTTTTTATGTTTTTTATTGCTCTAATTATTATTTTGCCATCACCATCTTCTGATTCACAATTTGGATTGCAAGAATGATTAATATATTTAGCCAAATTCCACCAAACATTGCCATCTAAATCATGTTTGTCATCTAATGTGAATGTGTAAACACTTCCATCTTTTTCAGGATTATTTTTATGTCTTTCAAATTGCTCTTCATATATCTCATCAGATTTTTCTTTCGATATTTTCTTTCCAAGATACTCAATAATTTCAGTTCCTTTTTTTATGTCCTTTTTAGCGTAAATTCCTTTTCCATGAATTTTAGAATTTTTGAGTTTTATATATGGATTTACGAAGTGAGATAGTTTTTTAATCATAAAATTTTGAATTCTAATTTCTTTATAAGAGTTAGTTTTTGCTAAACCTATAAAAAAGTAAATTAATTCTAAACTGAGTTAGTCAACAATAACTGAAGAGAACTAGAAAAATTAAATTAAATAACCAAAAATGAATCCAGCAATACTTGAATAAAAAACTACTAATAAAACATAAATCACAGTTTTCTTAATTCCTAATATATTTTTAATTACAAGCATATTAGGAAGACTTAGTGAGGGGCCTGCCAAAAGAAGTGCCAAAGCAGGACCTGCGTGCATTCCTTTTGCGATTAAAGCTTGAAGGATGGGTATTTCTGTAAGTGTTGAAAAATACATAAAAGCTCCAAAAACAGAAGCAATTAAATTACTTAAAATATTGTTTTTTCCAACCATATTGGTAATTAAATTTTCGGGAATAATTGGCATTATAAATCCCGCAATAAAAACACCTATAAAAAGCATTGGCAAAATTAATTTGGAAAAATGCCAAGTTTCCTCAAGCCAGTTCTTTGTTAACTCTTTTGAGAATTTGTAAACAGCGATTAATACAATTAATAATATAAGTAAACCAATGAATAAATATTTTATGATTTTCTCAATTTGTAATCCATTAACAATCAAAATTCCAATCAGCGACATAAAAAAAACTGATAAGACAACTTTAGACAAATTAACTTTTTTTTCTTGAGCAATAAACAGTTTTCCCTCTGCAATTTTTTCTCTAAATATAAATGCCATAGATAAACCAACGATAATTGCAATACCAATTGATGCTATTATTCTAGCAATTCCAATTTCATAACCTAAAACACTCATAGTTAAAAATATTGCAGCAATATTTATTGCTGGTCCTGAAAACAAGAAAGTTATTGCAGGACCTAAACCTGCGCCCCTACTTCGAATTCCTGCAAAAATAGGCAGAATCGTGCAAGAACATACTGCTAAAATTGCCCCAGAAATAGAAGCTACACCATACGAAACATATTTTTTAGTCTTAGCACCCAATAGTTTTAAAACGGCATCTTTTTTAATAAAAACTCCTATTGCTCCTGCAATAAATAATGCTGGGACAAGACATGTTAGTACATGCTGTTTTGCATAATCGTTAAGTAAATTAATTCCTCCAATTATTGAAGTTTCGAACCATTTGCTTTGATAAGGTATAAAATAAAATATCCCAAATACAAATAAAATCCAAAACATTATTTTATATTCTTTTTTTTCCATTTTTAAAACACTCCAAATAATTTAGTTAAATAATAAATCCCAACAATCATAAAAACTAATCCAACAATAATTCTTGTATATTTTTCAAAGGTTTGAATTTTGTTCATCACTTTACCTAAACTTGAAACACTATACACAAGTATTATTGACATAATAATTACGGGGAGTCCTGTTGCAAATGAAAATATTGCAGGAATTATTATTCCATCACCAGCTCTTAGTGCAAGAGGAATTAACATCCCGAAAAATAAAACTGCACTAAATGGACAAAAGGCAAGTGCAAATAAAACACCTAAAAAAAAACTTCCAATGTAGCCTTTTTCTGATAATTTTAATTTTAAATTTTCAATAGTTTTTGATTTGCCTTTAATAAAATCAAACTTAATTATCTGTAATAATACCAGACCAATTAAAATCATTAAAGGACCAATTATTATCTCGCCATATTTTTGCAAAAAAAACGAAATTGATTGTGTATTCAAACCAAAATAAACAATTGATGATGCGATTAAAACATAAGTGAACATACGCCCAAAAGTATATGAAAGCCCTATCATTAATGTTTTAAATTTATTAGTTATATTTTTAGATACAAATGCAATTGCTGTAATATTAGTTGCAAGCGGACAAGGACTTATTGCCATCATAAGACCGATAAAAAATGATGCAACTATTGCAACATCACTTGTTCCCATAACTTCCATAAAACTCATAAATGACATTTTAACTCAAATCACCTTTTAATCTTTTTTCAAGCACCCCCTTAAAATATTGCATAAAATCTGCCTCATTATTTATTTTATACCAAACTCTAGTGTTTTCTTCTTTGTGAAACTTTCCATCAAGATCTGTTCCAATCCATATTGATGAACCAGTTGCACCATATTTTAATACTAAATCCCTATTTTTTTCAAGTTCTCCATTTATATGGGCAAATTTTATTTGTCCAGTTTCAAGTTCTTCTTTGAAATATGTGTTGATAGTTTTTTCAGTTAAATCACCAACAGCTATACACGAATAACATTGAGCGGTTGCATGAAAGTGATATACTTCAATTGAAATATTTTCATAAGTATTTTGCAAATCACTTTCTTTATTCTCATCATCTTTTATTTGATTCTCTCCAGTTGCAATCACAATTAATACAATAAATAATATGACGATTGGAATTGTAATTAATGCGATTTTTTTAAAACTATTATTTTTTGTTTTCTTTTGTTTTTTAGTCATTTTAATTTAATTTTAATTTTTCTAAATTGTTATATGAATACAAAACAGGTATTCTGAACTTTTTAATTTTCAAATTATTTTCATCTATAGGAATTAGTAATTCGTAAGTCTCATTATAGTCTTCCCAATCAATTAAAAATATTTCATTTGATTTAATATCATTTATATTCTCATGAAAAATAACATTATCAATACTTCCTAAAAATTCTTGAACTTCTTGTTTACTTAAATATGTATTAATGATTATATTTTTTAATTCTGAATAATGTATAAGTTTTTTTTGTGAATTCACAAGAGTAAAACCTTTTTCTAATCTCAATTCGTTAAATCCATGTTTTAATTCACTTGATTTGGCAACTCTTCCAACAAGTGCAATATCAATTTTATTTTGATTTAAATCTTTAAGAACATCTATTGTGCTTTGATATTTAATTAATTGAATATTTTTGTTGTTTGATGCAATTTTGTTTGCTTCCTGCTCCATTGTTGGGCAATAACCTAATAATAACGTTTCATTAGTTTCACTAAGATTATTATAATATAGAGCATATGATGCTACAAAAATTAATACAAAACAAGTCACTAATAAAATCTTTTTCATCTTTATTTTTTCAATAATTCAATAATTTCATTAACATCATTTACTTTCCCATAGCTTACAACTTTCTCATCAAAAACTAAGGCAGGAGTTGACATTACTCCATATTCCATTATTTTTGCAATTTCTGTTATTTTTGTAACCTTTGCTTTAATTCCACTTTTTTCAAGTGCTGATTTTACATTATTTTCAAGTCTGACACAACTTGGACACCCACTACCTAAAACTTTAATCTCTTTTACCATTTTTTATTTTCTTTATTTCCATACAACAACAAGGACTTTGTATTTTACCTTGCAAATTTCCAAGTGCCTTAAACACATCACAAACTCTTTTATCTTTTATTGAATAAATTACCCTCTTTCCATCTTTTCTAAACTGGATAATACCTAAATCATTTAGTTTTGCAAGATGCATAGAAGTGTTTGATTGTGTTCTATTAATTAATTTGGGAATCTCACAAGCACAAATCTCTCCTTGCAAAAGAACTTCAATTATTTTATATCGAGTTTCTTCTCCAAGTGCCTTAAATAATTTTACATCATTATTCATTTTCCATATCAATAAGTATTGATATGTTGTTATTTAAAAATTTTTGTTATTATTTTAAATTAGTGGCACGAATTAGTACATAATACTTTGTTTACCTAAAATAACAGGATGAAAATACTCTAAAGAGAGAGAAATAAAATTAAACCCTCGGGTCGGAATGCACAACAATCAGAGATTCTTGGCACCAAAGGTTTGGAAAATCCCTTTTCCGGATTAGATATAACTTAAACCATCCGGTCGGGATTTGAAACTCTTTTGAGCTTTGCGAAAAAGTGTTCCGAACGAGAATTTCGTAGAAATTGGAGTGACCGAACCTGCAATCACGGGGTGAAAATCCCGCAAACAGGTTTTGAAAAAACCCTCCGGTCGGGATTTGAACCCGAGTCTTCGCCTCGAGAGGGCAAAATGATTGGCCGGACTACACTACCGGAGGTTGTAAATATAAAAAACAATGTTTTATTTTTAAATATTGTGTCTAATCTGAACTACACTGAACTACATTCTAGATAAAGAGAATATTTATAAAACTAGAAAACCATAACTCAATATCATGACAAAATGCAACATAGAAATGACAGGAACTAAAGCTCTTTACCCGGACGAAGTTGAGTCTGCAAGAATTTCAAGCGAAAGATATGCCAAAAAATTTGAGAAATATGGAATAGAATCCTTAAAACTCAAATTTCGAACTCATGGAAATGTTGTAGGTTCACACCTGAGAAAAGCTGAAGTAGATGTTCAAGCAATTAAGGGAAAAAATGTTTATGCCGTAAAAAAAGAATTAGGTCAAAAAGATGAAGATACAAAAAACAAAAGTGTCAAAAAATGGAATGTGGGAAAACTAGTACAGGAAACTCTAGATGCCCTTTATATGAAAGTACAAAAAGAGAGTAGCAAAAATATATAAATAGAAACTTCAACCATAATTTAAATATGGATTTAACAAACTACCTTCTTTGTTTTTACATTATAATTGGAGTGTTTTTTGTAGTTTTTTACATTCCAATAAGCAATTTTTTTTACAAACTAACTTTACTATTCACAAACAAACTCAGATTAGATAATATGTTTTTATATAAAATTGACAAAACAAACAACGATATAATCTATAAACTTGCAAGAAAATTTACTCTAATGCTTGGAATCCTAATAATCCTACTTACTCTGGGCTTTTGCTATTACTAAAAATGAACGGACTACTAATATACTTAATAATTGTAAATTTTATCTCAGGAATAATTTTTTCTTTGGATAAATATCTAGCAACAAAAAAGAAAAGAAGAATTAGTGAAAGCTGGCTTCACTTCTTTGAGTTTTTTGGAGGAGCATTTTTAAACCTGATTTTAATATTTATAATCAGGCACAAAAACAGAAAACCTAAATATTATGCATATACATTTATTTTAACAATAGTTTGGATTTATTTATATATTGTTAATCTCTAACAACCAAATAACCCATATAATTATACATCGTCTCAATCAAACCCCAAATAACTCCATCTAAAAATGTCTCCTTCTTAACTGCAAGTTTGGATTTTCTCAAAAAACCATAACAACCTTTAATATCTTTAAGCAAAAGAAACTGAACATACTTCTCAATTAAATTAATAAGTTCTTCTGCAAGTTTTTTATCCTCGCCAATATTTTTTGAAATCCTTTTGACATAATCACCAATAGATTCCAGAGAAGATAAAAGCAAGAAATATTTTGACTTTTCTTCTTTAAATTCATACTTATTCAAATATCTCATACAATACAAAATCATATCATCCATTTGCCAATCCAAATTATATAAAGATTTCTTCTCTCCACTCACACAATCCCGCAAACCTCTAGTAAAATCAACAAGCATCGAAGTAATCCTTCTAAAAATAGAATGAAAATTATCTTCTGGAGTTCTGATAATATTTTTCAGAACACTATAATTGGATGTATGCTGCTCAAAAACCATCCCAATATAATTTGCGCAAATTTCTGAAATAACTTCTGGAGAATCATGTTTAATTTTAATTACATCATATCCCGAAATATAAAAATTATTCAAATAGTGATATGATAATCTTAAATCAAAACCACTTAAATCAAGTTCAATTTCTTTTGAAAGTGTAGTATTTTGAGAACTAACAATTAACAAATCACCTGAAGTTACATAAACATAATCTTTCTCACTCAAACCTTTTTGTTTTACCCAATCAGAAGGTAAAGTCATAGTCAAAGCATTTCTTCCCTGTTTTACCAATTTTCGCTCCATTTATATAAGTTATATAACATATAGAATTTAAATATATATAAATCTTTGTACATAAAATATTACAATGGAAAAAACAATTTATTTAGACATGGATGGAGTTGTGGCTAACTGGGAGAAAAGTGCTTTAGAAGTTATGGATATTGAACCGGAAAAAATTAAAGACTTACTTGCTAGCCCTGGAAGATTATTAGACAAATGCGACATGAGTGAAGTGTGGGGAAAAATTGGAGAGATTGGAACTTCGTTCTGGGAAAATCTAGAACTTTTACCCTGGGCTCAAGACTTGTATGATATAGGGAAAAAATACGGAGAAGTATTATTTCTAACTTCACCCGGAACAATAAATAAAAGACCAAATGGAGTTGCTGCGGCATGCCATGGAAAAATTATGTGGGCACACAAATATTTTCCTGAAACTGACGTAATAATTTCAAAAAACAAATATCACTCGGCAGGACCAAACAAGCTATTAGTAGATGACACTTACAAAAAGCTAGAACCTTTTATTGGGGCGGGAGGGCATGCATATCATTTCCCGAATCAGTGGAAAATACTAGCTGGAGAAATACCAATTGAGCAAGTACTTGGAGAACTTGAAAGAAAAATCCAGTCAATGGATAAGTGTTATGCAAATGTTTAAAAGAAAGCATTTCTTAATATTTTTATGGCGATAAATATTCTAAGCTCAGAGATTATAAATCAAATTGCAGCAGGAGAAGTAATTGAAAATCCCGGAGCAGTTATCAAAGAACTCGTAGAAAATTCAATAGATGCTAATTCTACAAAAATAGATGTTGAAATCGAAAATGCAGGACTTAAAAAAATCATAGTAAAAGACAACGGGACAGGAATTGCAAAAGAAGACTTATTCAAAGCGCCACTCAGACATGCAACTTCAAAAATTAGAAACTTTAACGACCTTTATTCAATAAAAAGTATGGGTTTTAGAGGGGAAGCTCTCGCCTCAATTTTCTCAGTTGGAATAACAAAGCTAATTTCAAAACAACAAGAAAAACAAGCATATGAAATCTCAAGTGCAGACCAAACTGAACCAAAAATTTCCGGAAATCAAGATGGAACTACAATAATTGTCGAAGAGCTTTTCTACAACACTCCAGCAAGAAAAAAATATCTAAAATCTGAGAGTTTAGAACTAAAATCAATTGTTGAAATAATGAAAAGATTTGAACTCTCATATCCCGAAATTTCTTTTTCCTTAAAACACAATAACAAGCTTCTAATAAATAAACCAGAGTGCACGGACAAAGAAAAAAACATTGTTCAAGTTCTTGGAAGCGAATACAAAAATAACTTAATAGAAGTTGATTTTGAAAAAAAAGGAATCAAAGTAAAAGGTTATCTTGCAAATCCAATTCATATAAATAACTCCTATAAAAAAGACCAATACATTTTCGTAAATAATAGATTCATAAAATCAAAAATTTTAACCGATGCAATCTATGCAGGTTTTTCTTCAAACTTAATGATAGGCAGACATCCAGCATTTATTTTACATATAGAAATTGACCCAGAAATAATCGATGTGAACGTTCACCCAACAAAAATTGAAGTCAAATTCGAAAATGAACTTGAAATATTTGAAATCATAAAAAATGCCATTTCCAAGACTTTTGAAAATAAAATCTTATACAAAGATTTTGAAGACGAAAAAAAAGAATTCGATAAAACTCTTGAAAGTTTGACTATTAACACAACAAAAATACAAAAACCAAAAACAGAAAAAACATACTATACAGTCGAGACTCAAAAAGAATTATTAAGAGAAGAAAGCGCAGATTTTCAGAAAGAATTTATTACTGAAAATCAAATAAAAAATAAACAAGAACCAATACTTAAAAAAGAAATTAAAGGTCCTTTATATGAAGAATTAAAAGATTACAAAATAGTCGGGCAAGTTTGCAAAACATACATAATATTAGAAACGCCGACTGAAATGTTAATAGTAGATCAACATGCAGCTGAAGAAAAAATCAATTACGAAAAATACAAAGAAGAATTCCTAAGCCGAAAAATCCAAACACAAAAACTGCTAAAACCAACAATTCTGCAAATTACAGATGAAGAAATGTTAACATTTAAAGAATCAAAAAAAATATTCAAAGAAATAGGAATCGAAGCCCAAGAATTCGGATCAAAAGAAGTAATGATACGTAGCCTTCCAATTTGTTTTAACAACGAAATTTTCAACACAAATTACTTCAAAGAAATTCTAAACCAGATTTCAATAAATAAAATCAAAACCCTTCAAGAAGATACATTTGATAAAATTGCAACAAAATCATGTAGAGCTTCAATTAAAGCTGGAGAAGATATGACAAACTTTGAAATTAAAAACTTAATTGAAAAACTCAAAACAATAAAAGAACCATTTAATTGTCCTCATGGAAGACCAACAATTTTAAGATATACTTTTAGTGATTTAGAAAAAAAATTTAAAAGAATTGTTTAAA
>CAZLRR010000014.1:5537-27956 GCA_964562045.1 uncultured Methanosarcinales archaeon | reverse complement strand
CTGAGGTTTATGATGTTTGGCAGTGTAGAGTTACTCCTTTTAGTTATTTTACTGCGGGGGAAGTCCACATTTCAAATAATATTACAATTAATGATATTCCTAAACTTGAGAATTTGACACTTAATGCTACTAATCCGAGAAATATGACTTATGATAATTTGACTTGTAATTATGATTTGGGTGATTTGGCAACAACTGCTGGTGTTGCATGGGAAGTTGATGGTAAGTCTTTAATGAAATTTTTTATGCCAATGGAGGGTAGCGAAATATATGCCTTGAAAGATTATTCTGGCAATAATTATGATACTCAGAATTTTGGTAATACTTTTTGGAACTCTAGTGGTGGTTTTGATGGTAATGGAAGTTTTTATTTTGATGGCGCTGATGATTATCTTCTTTATGATGATGAATCTACTCAGAATTTACAAATTTTAGGAAATTTATCTGTTTCTTTATGGTTTAATTCTGAGAAATTTGTGGATCCTGGTCCTGAAATTGGATTAGTGGGTTACTTTCCTTCAGGGCTTTTGGAAACTGAGCCAAGTAATAGTCTTTATTCTATTATGCTTAATGATGCAGGTGATTTAGATTATATTCACGAGTATGGTTCTGGAAACAACGAAGCCTATACATTCGATACAAATTTTAATACAAGTCAATGGTATTATTTAACTGTTACAAGAGATATTGATACTAATAACATTTCAGTTTTTATTGATGGAACTTATTTTGATTCTGCAAGTTATACCAACGACCCTACTGGCGGAACTATGAATAATTTGACTGTTGGTGCAAACCTTGCTTGGACAAGTTATAGTTATTTTCAAGGATATATTGATGATGTAAGAATTTATGATAAGGTTTTATCTTCTGAGCAAATTAATGCTTTGTATGATGGTCGTTCTGATTTAATTGTCTCACAAGAAACTGATGTGAATGAAACTTGGCAGTGTGCTGTTACTCCATTCAACACTTATGCTTTAGGGGAACTTTATTTGTCGAATATTTTAACAATTGAGCAAGATGTAACTCCTCCCAATGTTACTTTGATTTCTCCTGCGCCAAAAAATAGACTTCACACTAAATCTCCCGATCCTGCAGCGATTTTCAATTGTTCTGTTCAAGATGAAATGGTTGCAAATATTAGTTTGTACATTACTGATAACAACAATAATAATTTTGCTTTAAATCAAACGACATCTATTTCTGGAGAGAATGTCTCTGCCCAATGGAGTGTTCCCCTACAAGAAGGAAATTATACTTGGAATTGTTTAGCTTATGATGCAGGCGGAAACTTTGCTTGGGGT
This sequence comes from uncultured Methanosarcinales archaeon, assembly GCA_964562045.1. Classification (GTDB taxonomy): domain Archaea; phylum Nanobdellota; class Nanobdellia; order Woesearchaeales; family UBA583; genus UBA583. The sequence continues at coordinate 26,649 of CAZLRR010000014.1, read as the reverse complement.
TCTGAAAACTGGTCAATTGAAGTTTACACTACTAATCCTTTAGACCTTCAATATATCGAACCTGTTTTGGATGGTAATTTGGATGAATGGGCAGGTTTTGAATCTGTCAAATTAACGGGTGCACAAAACAATAATGCTACAATTTATTATGGTTGGGATGCTGAAAACTTATATGTTGCTGCAAATATTACGGACGAACATCTGTGGGCAGATACGGCATTTGCTGAAGATGAAAATGTTTATGGCGATGATGCTTTTGAGATTTTTATTGACAGATATAATACTAAAAATTCTAATCCTATGACTCAAAATCAGACTCAATATGCTTTTTCTGTTGGGGGTTACAAGTGGGATGGAATTGGGTGGAATAATATGTGGAATTATGACGACTCTTGGGACGCAGCTGGATTGGATTATAATATTTCTTATGGTGGAACTCTTAACAATAATGGAGATACGGATGATTGGTGGTCAGTTGAAGTCAAAATTCCTTTTAGTGCGTTTAAAACTTTACCTTATCTTGTGAATGATACTTTAGGAATTTCTTTTGCTTTTGATGATGACGATGATGGGGGGGCTCGCGATGTTCAAGAGTTTTGGCTTGTGGGAGATTACAATTATCCTGATCAGTGGGGTAATGGGACTTTTAGGGCTGAAACTCCTTTTGTTGAAAATGTTTCTTTGACTGCGAGTAATTGGATGAATTTAACCGAGCATAATTTGACTTGTAATTATGATTTGATTGATCCTTCTGTCACTGCTGCTATTTCTTGGCAAAAAAATGGTAGTCCTGATATGGAGCTTTATTTGCCTTTCGAAGGAAATTATCAAAACGCTCTAAAAGATTATTCGGGTAATAACAGAGATGGTGAAAATGTTGGGATGGTGGATTGGTTTTCTCGAGAAGGTTTTGAAGGTAATGGAAGTTTTAATTTTACAACTGCTGGACAGAGAATTTCTGTTAATGATTCTGTAGGGCTGGATAATATGGACGAGATTAGTTTTGGTGCCTGGATTAGACCAATGGATGCTGGTTCAGGTACAATTTATGGTAGAGTTATGCAAAAAGGAGATGGGGGAAATGGAGTATACAATATGTATATATATAGGCATGATGCGAGGGAATTGCATTGTCAGGTGAATAATACTTTTGTTGGTTATGGGGGTCCTCTTGTTTTTGGGGATTGGTATCATGTTATGTGTGTGATGGATGGAAATAATGTTACTATTTATGTTAATGGTGTGAAAAATGATACTGCTGCAACCACTCCGGGAGTTCCAGATAATTCTGATAATTTAACTATTGGAAATCGTGGGGACGGAGGAAGGACATTTGGAGGTTATATTGATGATGTTCGAGTGTATGATAGAGCTTTGAGTGGAGAACAGATTTTTGCGCTTTATAATCAAAGACAAGATTTAATTGTTAGTCAGGAAACTGATATTGGCGATGTTTGGGAATGTAGGGTTACTCCATTTAGTAGAGTTTTAGGAGGAAGCGAAGTTGTGTCAAATAGTTTGAAAATAAATGATGTGCCTGACTTGTATAATTTGAGTTTGAATGCTACGAGTCCTCTTAATATGTCTACTGATAATTTAACATGTAATTATATTTTAAATGGGAGCGCTGTTACTTCTGCAGTTAATTGGATTAGAAATAATGAGTCCGAAATGCTTTTATATTTACCTATGGAAGGAAATGAAACTAATGCTTTGAAAGATTATTCTGGCAGAGGAAATGATGCGGCAAATATTGGAAATACATATTGGAGTTATGGTAGTGGTTTTGACGGGAATGGAAGTTTTGATAATTTTTCAACTTCTGATTATTTGCGTGTTCCATCATATGCTTGGACAGGAGACAATTTCTCTTTATCATTATGGGTAATGCCTAATCAGAATATAAATTCGGGAGATGGAAGAAAAGATATAATTTATGCATCTTCTGGTGCTCCTAGGCCACATCTTACTTTTAATCGTCAAAATAATGGTAAGATTGTTTTTCATGTAGATGTTGATGGGAGTGATTATAATGATATAGCTACTACTGCTACTTCTTGGAATGCTAATCAATGGTATCATCTTGTGTTTACAAAAGAAGGAGGAGAATATAGTGTTTATGTGGATGGTAATTTTGATAATAGTGTTTCACATCCAGGGATTATGGAAGTTTATTCAAGTATTGTAATTGGTGCAAGGCCGGGAGTTACTTCTTGGGATGGTTCAATTGATGATGTTAGAATATATAATCGAACTTTAAGTCCTCAGCAAATTAAAGCTTTATACAATAATGAAAAAGATTTAATTGTATCACAAGAAACAGAAGGGAAAGATGTTTGGCAATGTAGTGTTACTCCATTTAGTTCTTTTATGGCGGGACCTACTTATTATTCTAATAATATAACTATTAATAAGACTGAAATTGAAGTTAATATTACAAATCCTTTGAATGGGAGTAAGATTTGGTATGATGATAATTTATTTTTGAATGCAACAACTGATATTGAGGTTGATAATTTGTGGTTTTATATTAATGGAAATAGGAGTGATAATTATTCTATGATTAATAGTAGTGGTTTTGATTGGTATTATAATTTGACAAGTCTTGGTCCTGGATACTACAATATAACTGCTTTTACATATAATGAAGAAGGCGATGAATTTAACGACACAATAGAATTTTATGTTTTGGTGAATAGTTCTGCAAGAATTTCAAAACAAATTTTGTCTGTTGGTTTTGAGGAATTTTTACATAATATTACACTTGAAAATTTCAGGTATTGGAAAAATTTTACTGTTTGGGATTTTGTTTCTAATAATAGTTTGGCGCATTCACATACTTATTCTTACAATGATAGTTTTGTTGTTTCGGGTTTGAATTATTTTGGAAATGTGACTTCTTATAATTTGACTGTTAGTGAATTGGGGACAAGTAATTTTTCATATTTGATGAATAATTCTATTGGGGATTATCTGAGTTTGAGGTATATGGTTGGTCTGGAGTAAATTCACTTTCGAGGGGTTACGAATTTTTATTAGCTATATAGGTTGAACTTAGTTATATATAAATATTAAAAATGGACTTAAAAAAAGTATTTATGATTATATTGGGGCTTTTTGCAGTTGCAGGAAGTGTGTTTGCGACTCAGCAACAATTGGATATTGAGATGTCTGAATATGTAAATCAGACAGTAATTTATAATCCTTTAAAGGCTGGTGAGGGAACTTGGTATGATGCTAATGAAAATCAGACTAGGTATAATTTAACGGGGTATATTAATGTTACGAATGTTAATCCAGGTGGTGAGGATTTGGCAGACATTTTTATTCAGTTTGTAAATACAGATAATATTACTTTGCCGGTTCTTATTGATGGAAGAAATGGTACTTTTGTGAGTAATAATCCTTCTTCTAATGTTCTGATTTTACATATTCCTCAACTTAGGAATGGCGAAAGCAGTGTTTGGCAATATTCTATTGATGGAAATAATATTAGGCCGCCATTAAATTTCACTTCAAGTTATTCTGATACAAAAGTTTTGGCTGGAAATAATGTGACTGTTTATGATAATATTCAAAATGTTTTTGATAATTATGCATTCCAGAACGATACTTGTATTTATGACATTAATGTGAGTCAGGTGACAGTTCCGATTAATTTTTCGGGGACTTTTTTTAATTATACTTTGATTCCTTCTTCGGTTGCTGGAACTGATGCGGGTAATACTGTTTTTGCAGGAGATGGTAGGAGTATGTATTGGGAAGTTGAAGGAGGAAATTGTTTATATCAAACAAATGCCACTGATATTAATTATATTGTAAATACTCCATATAATATTCCTAAGACTACTGATTATTATATGATTAATTCTACTTTAAGTTATACTTTAAATCAGACAATTTCACATTTGAGAGTTGATGATATTAAAGCAATTGGTGAGGCTAATTTGAGTTTTGAGAAAAAAATTATTGCTCCATCACATCCTACTCTTTATGGGAGTAATGTGACTTGGAATATTACGAGTGATTTTTCTACTGCAACAAATATTAGTTATATTTTAAATGGGGTTTCGATGTGGGTTTCAGAGAGAAATGTTATGGCTGGAGTATATACAGACCCTAATACTATTGATGTAGACACAATTAGTGGTGACTCTTTAAATGTAAGTTATAGTCCATTTGTTTTGGTTAATTCTTCAAGTCCTTGGTCTAGTCCAAGCTGGCAGTTTAATTATTCGGATCTTCCTTCACCTATTGTTTGGATGGACGTGAATTTTACGATTAGTAATGATGGGACTCAGTTAATTAATAGGAGTGTTACTAGAAATGAGGATGATATATATATTAAAGAGATTTATTTGATTTTAGGTTATTGGCTTGAGATTGAAAAGAATATTACTTCAATTGCAGAGGATGTTTATCATGTTAAAATTGATGTACATAATAAAGGTAATCAGGTAACTCCTGCGGATACTATTGTTACTATTTATGATTTTGTTCCTTCAAATTATGCAAATGGGACTATGACTTATAGTACAAGTCCATGGTATAATACTGCTCATGCAAGTAATGCGATTGTTGGAGATTATGATGGTACTTTACATCAGTGGGGATTGGTTCCAACTAATGTAATTAATACTTCATTTGATGCAGGTCCTGCAAAGAATGAGAATACTACTTGGAGTGTTGAGTTTAATGTGACAGGTTCAGGAGATTATGAGTTGCTTGATGTGTTTGTGACTGGTCTGGATCCTCAGCAGGTAGATGGTGCAGGTTCAACAAAGGCAGTGATTGTTTCAGAAGTTGTGGATAGGCTAAAAAGTACTGAAGGAATTTTTGCGGCTGTGGCAAGTGTTTTATTACTGCTTGGTTTACTGATATAATTATATAATATATAATATTTTTAAAAATAAGAATGAAATCGACAGCAAAAATCAGAACTTTAGTTTTCTTTTTACTAGGGATTTTTTTAGTTAGTTCTACTTTTGCTGCAGTTGAAGTTTTTTCCAATTATGATACAACTTTACAGGTTTTTAAGAATAATACTATAGTTATTTCTAAGGATCTTACTTTGAAAAATGTGTATGATGTTGGTATTGTTCCTGGGCAAATTGAGTTTAAACTTGCTAAGGGAACTGAGGGGAGTGTGGGTAATGTTGATGTTTTGAATGTTAAGGCTGTTGACAGATTTGGAAAAGAGATTAAAAACCAAGTTAGAAAGACTGCTGACCATACAATTATTGTTTTAGATGTATATTATCCGCTTCTCCCTGGTTTTGAGTATACTTTCGATCTGGAATATACGTTATCTTTTGAACCCGGAGGTATTTTTTTTAAAAGTTTGCAAATTCCATTAAGGGAGAGTACTATTCCAATTCAGCAGGGTGATTTTAAAGTAATTTTGCCAGATAATTATTATTTTACTCATCTTGATTCCGGAGGGTCTAATTTTTCTATTGATGGAAATACTGCGGAGTGGAAGATTAAGAATGATTTGCCCCATTATGTTACTTTTGAGTATTCATATTTACCTATTAGGATATTTGGCTTAAAGGGTTCATATGTATTCTGGATCTCGATTAATATGTTGTTGATATTAATATTATTTATCGAGATTAGAAGAGAACTTAAGAAAGCAAAAAAGGGCAAGAAGGGGTCTAAGAATGATTAAAAATGCAAGGGGGAATATTTTTTTTTGTATTTTGTTTTTGTTTTTTGGTTTAAGTAGTGTGAGTGCTGTTTCTGTTGATGTTAATGTTAGTGAGTCAAGTTCTTTGGTAAAGCTTCTAAATGGACAGTATTCACTTACTGCTGATGGGGTTATTTCTGTTCATAATCCTTCAAATGTTTCTACAATTTATGAGTTGAATTTTCCTTTGGAGCTTGATGCTTTGATTGGAGTTAGTAAAGTTGATATTGATAATAGTTCTGCGAATTTTGATTTTTCTTATAATAAGATTAAAGCAAGGTTAATTGAACCGAATTCGAGTATTCAAGTTGGGTATAGAATTTATGGACTTATAGACTATGATATCTATGAAAAGATTAAGGGAGATGGTTCGGAGGGAGTTCTGGATTATTATGTTGATGATTTTGATTTGGTAACTAATATTATTCTGAATTTGGAAAAGCCTATTCGTGAGGATATTAGGTATAATCCTGATGGAACTTTGAATATGTCTGAGAGTGATAATAGTTCAAGGCTGGTTACTTGTAGAATTCGTAATCCTACAGATTTTGATTTGAATGTTAGAAGTTTGAAGGTTTATAGGGCTTATACTGGATATAATAATTCTTTTTTTGATAAAGGAGAATTAATTGATTCGAGAACGAATATTGAAGTTGAGGAATTTGGGTATAAAGAAATTGATTTAAAGGACACAAATAGTAATGATTCTTCAGTTTATTGGCTTGCAAGTGAGGTTTTAATTTCAACTAATCTTGTTATGGCTTCGACTCAGAATTTTAGGGTTCAGAGGTCTTCAAGTGGTGGAGGTTCAATGTCTTTTAAGAGTCCTTTTTCGGGTAAAGTTTTGAGTTCGATATTGGTTAAAAAGAATGTTGATAAGACTTTAGTTATGTATGAAGATGAAGTGGAAGTTTCATTAAGAATTATTAATGTGAATGATTTTTTAGTTGAGGATTTAGTTGTTAATGATGTGATTCCTGCGGGTTTTGAGATTGTTGAAGTAGATTCTAATGTTAGGATTAAAGGTAATGGGTTGAGTTTTAATATTGATAATGTGTCTGCTTATGAGACTGTTGTTTTGAAGTATAGGTTGAAGAATGAAAAGGAAGATGCAGGAATTACTTATTTGGCTCCGGCAAGAGTTGATTATGGCGGGGAGGAGTATTTTAGTGATGGGGTTTTGTTGATTCATAATTTGCTTGCAAATAAGAAGATTTTTATACAAAAGGAAGTTGAGTATGAGGATGAGAATTTTGCTAAGGTAACTATTACAGTTAAAAACTTGGGTTCAATTTCTGTTGAGGATTTGCTTGTTGCAGATACTATTGATGAGGATGCAAATATTAAACATATTTCACAGTTGTTTTTTGAGGAAAAGAAAGGTATTTGGAGAATTAAAGAATTGAAACCTGGAGAAGAGTGGGAAGTTACATATATTGTTGAAAGAAATTCTGGTCTTGGTAATCTTCCGAATATTTTTGGAGTTGATGAGGGAGAAATTTTAGGAACTTTGATTTTTTCTGAGGAGGTTATTACAGTTTTTGGTGAGGGACCAAGAATTATTGAGAAGGTTGGTCTAGGAGTTGCTATTGGTCTTTTGGTTTTCTATTTGTTGTTTTGAGCCAAAGGCAGATTCTTTTGGCGGTTAATTTTTGAATTGACTACAGAAATTTTAATTTCTCCGTATAGTTTTTCTTAGCGCCCGGAGGGAAGCGGTTAAAGAAAAAGTACATTGGGAAGGTTGGTCTAGGAGTTGCTATTGGCCTTTTGGTTTTCTATTTGTTGTTTTAGTTAATTATTTAGTGTCATAGGCTCTGTCCGGAATATGGGAAAAACTTATGTCTTAGAGAATTGAATTTCTCCAAACCTCCCAAATTTTTAGTTTTCAGTTAAAAATGCGCTCACTCATTTTATTCGTTCGGGACACTTTGAATTCAAAGAGTTTCTTCCTAAATTTAGACTAAAAAATAGGTTTTGTCAATTTCCGGACAGAGCCGTGTCATAATAAGTTTTATAAATTCTAAATTTTAATAATTGATATGGTAAATGTAAATGAAGCGTTTGAAGTGAGATTAAGAGTTGCAGGAAATATTTTTGAGGTGTTGGTTGATTTTGATAAATATCGGGAGTTTATGAAAAAACCTGATGAGGTGGATATTTATGATGTTTTGGCTGATAGGAAGATTTATGCAGATCAAAAAAGAGGAGAAGTTGCTTCTGAAAATCTTATTAAAAATATTTTTGAGAAAAAGTCAGAGGATGAAATTTTAAAGGAAATTTTGCTTAAGGGGGAGTGCCAGATTCCGACTTCGTATTTGAATCAATTAAGGCAGGAGAAGAAACAGCAGGTTATTAATTATATTGTCGAAAATGCAACAAATCCGGGGATGGGTAATGCTAAGTTTACAAGTTCGATGATTGAGTCGGAAGTTTCAAAGATTAAGCATAATTTTGATATTCATCAGTCTGCAGAAAGTCAAGCTAAGGAGGTTATTGAGAAGTTAAAGAAAAATATGCCAATTACAATTTCTAAGACAGTTCTTGAGATTGTAATTCCTCCTAGTTTTGTTGGTTCATTTTATGGTTCTTTTAGGAATATGGGGAGAATTATGGTTGAGAAGTATGATAGGAATGGTAATTTGTGTTTGAGAATGGAGGTTACTTCAAGTAAGGTTGATGATGTGATTGATTTTGTTAAGAAAAAGTCTGCGGGAAGTGCCGAGTATCATATTGTGAAATAGGAAAGTGAAAAAATAAAAGTTAGGCTCTGTCCGGAATATGGAAAAAATGTATTTCAAGAAATTTAAAATTTCTAAGCCTTGATGTGATTCTCACATAAAGTATTAGAAAATTGATTTTCCCCAAACCTCCAAATTTTTAACTTTTAGTCAAAAATTTCGCCCATAAATTAGACTAAGAAATAAGTTTCATTAATTTCCGAACAAAGCCAAAAGTTACAAACTTTTTTAAAGTATAAACTTTTATTGTTGGTATGGTTGAATATGTTAATTTTACTCAGGAAAAAGGACCTAGAATGTTTAAGTTTGGGAAGTTTAGTTTTTCAACTATTGAGCTTAGGCACTTAGGTTTTGCTTTGTTTATGATTACTTTAACTTTGATGGTTTTAAATAGAGCTTCTTTAAATGTTTTGGGTATTGCAAATTTTATTACAATTTATTTGATTACAATTGGTAGTGGGTTTTTATTTCATGAGATTGCACATAAACTTGTTGCTCAGCATTATGGATTTGTTTCAGAGTTTAGAGCAGATTTTTTTATGATGTTTTTTGCGTTGATTTTGGCGTTTTCTGGGTTTACTTTTTTGGCTCCGGGTGCAGTTTTGATTTTGACAAATAGAATTAGTATAAGACAAAATGGGATTATTTCTGTGGCAGGTCCACTTACAAATTTAGTTTTAGCGATTTTGTTTTTGGGGCTTAGTTTTTTTTCGGTTTCGGTAGGTAGTGAGTTTTGGACAATTTTGTCAGTTATTGGTGTTCAGGTGAATGCTTTTCTGGGGATTTTTAATATGTTGCCATTCTGGGTTTTGGATGGGAAGAAAGTTTTGAGGTGGAGCAAACCTGTTTATTTTGGAGTGCTTTTACCTTTGATTGGTATGTTTGTTTTAGTTTTATTTTAAGTTTTTATCCTGAGGTTATGCGTTTTTACTTTTTGTGTTTGAAATAATCTCAAATTATAAGAAAAAAAGTTGGCATTTTTGTTATATGAGTTATTAAAAGATTAAAATTTTAATAGATTTAATTCCCCAAACCTCCCTCTCGCTTTGCTCGGCAGCCAATGTTACATCTAAAAACCCAAATTTCTTGTTGTTAAAATAATTACTTCTGTCAAAACTTTCAGCTCACACTCCGAGGTCTTAAAAGTAAGAGATAAATTCAAATTCTTGAAAACGCATAACTTCAGTTTTTATCATAAGGTTTATAAATTTTAAATTTCAGGAAATTATAACATGTTTAGTAATGTAGGTAAATTAGATCGTGTTATAAGATTTATTTTGGGAGCAATTTTAATTGCTTATGGGTTTATGGAATCCTTGTCTCAGACTTTGAGTAGCTTTTTTATAATTCTTGGTTTGATTCTTGTTATTACTGGAATTGTTGGGTTTTGTCCGTTGTATAAGGCTTTGGGAGTTTCGACTTCAAGACCAAGAAGATTAAGAAGAATTTCCAAGAGAGATATTGAAATGGCGATAAAAAATCATGGTGTTTCTAAAAGTGCACCTCTTGAAAAAGTTAATGTGATGCATGCTAGTACTAAGTCTGTGGGTCCTAGTAAGAGTGTTGATGTTAAAAAGAAGACTTCTACTAAGAAAATTTCTACTAAAAAAACTCCAGTTAAGAAGACATCTGTTAAAAAAACTTCTGTTAAAAAGTCAAGTATGAAAGAAACCAAGGTAGTAAAAAAAGCAACCACTAAAAAAGCTGCTACAAAAAAGTCTCCATCAAAGAAAACTGTGAAGAAGAGTTCTGTTAAGAAAACGACAAAAAAACCAACTGAAAAAGCAACAAAGAAAGTGGCTAAGAAAGTAACTAAAAAAATAACTACGAAAAAGAAGACAAATAAATAATTTTACTTTTTTTATTTTTAAGTGTTAGAAATATTTTATAAAGTCATATTTTTGTTAAAATTTAATGTTTAAAAAGAAATCTCTGACGCCTGTAGTTACAATTAGTTTATTATTATTGGTCTCTATTGTTGCTTTTAGTTTTTTTTCTAATTGGTATGATGATTTTTCTAATAATGAGTTGGATAGAATAGAAGAACGTTTTGAGCCGGACAAAGTTAAAATTGAGGGGGTTCGTGATGGTGTTTTATATGTTCGTTCATATTCTAATAGAAATATTTTTTTGAAAACCATCAAAGTTAGGGATGTTGTTTGTGTTTCTGATGTTGTTGTAGAGCCTGGGTTTAATTCTATTTTGCTTGGGGATTGTCTTGTTGGTTTGGAGAGGGTTAGTGAGGTGGTTTTTATTGGAGATGATTTTATTTATTCAAGGCTTATTCCGCTGAAAGGAACTTTTATTGGGGTGGGAAGTTTTGGTCTTGATTTGATTAATATTTCTGGAGAAGATTTGTATGTTGGGTCTGGAGTTGATTCTGTATTGGATTTACTTGAAGTTTATGATGGCGAGACTTTAATTTGTTCTTTTTCGGGTTCTGGAGATATTGATTCAACTGGACTAGTTGGACATTGGAAACTTGATGATGATTCTGCAATAATTAAGGATTATTCGGGTAATGGAAATGATGGATTTTTATATGGGAATTCAAGGGTTCTTTTGGATTTTGATGATGAGAGTAAGGTGAGTTCTGATTTGACAAATTATGAAAATGATGGTGAGTTTTTTGGGAGTGATTCTAAGTTAATACTTAATTTTGATGGAGATGCAAAAGATAGTTCTTGGTTTGAGAATCATGCAAAGATTTATGCAGATACAAAATTGCTTTTGGATTTTGAAGGTGATACTCGTGATAGGACGGGTTATGGTAATGATGGTAAGTTTATGAATTCGAGTACTAAGTTATTGATGCATATGGGGAATTTAAAAAAGGATTATGGGGTTTTAGGTAGGTATCAGAATAATAAAGTTTTACATTTGACTTTTGATGATGGGACTGCTACTGATTTGGGGCCGTTAGGAAATGATGGGGTTTTGAATGGTGGTGTTAATTGTTCAATTGAGGGTTTAGATGGAAAAGGATGTAAATTTGATGGTGTTGATGATTATATTGAGATTGCAGACGATAATAGTTTAGATTTAACTTCTTATACTATTAGTTTGTGGGTAAGACAGGAGGGTAGAGGTCCATCTATAACAAATCATTTTATGCCTTATTTAAGAAAGGGTCTATATGCGAATTATCAAATGTTAGATTATTATGATGGTAGTATTTTTGATTATCATTTTGGAGCTCTAAATAATTCGGGTTCTCCTTGGGTTAATGTTAGAACAAATTCTCAATTAGATAAATGGAAACATGTAGTTTTAACTTTTGATAATAGTAAAAAACTTATGTCTGGTTATATAGATGGTGTTTTGTTTGGGCAAAAAATTGAAGATATAATACCTTATAATAATTCTAATCCTATTTTAATAAGTTCTCCTTCTGGTTATTATGGTGTTAGCCATCCTTTTAATGGTACAATGGATGAAGTTGTTATTTTAGATATTGCAATTACTTCAAAAGATGTTAAAGATTTATATGAATCACAAAAAGATAAATTTATTGAAGATGAATCTGGTTATGAAAATCATGGCAGATTGTTTGGGGACACTCTATTGTTGATGGATTTTGATGATGGAACTGCAAAAGATAGGAGTGAGTATGAAAATCATGGAGTTATTACGGGGGGTAGTTTTTCGAAAAGTTGTGTTAGTGGAGGATGTTTGAGTTTGGATGGAATAAATGATAGAATTGATGTTGGTTCGTTAGTTTTGGATGAGGAGTATTTGTCTGCTTTTATGTGGATAAAGCCAAATGAGATTAATAAGTTTCAGGCAATTTTGGCAAAGGATAATTGGGATGATTCTTTTGTTTTTCGAATAGAGGATACAAATCAGTTGTTTTTGAGAATGTATTTTGATGATGGAACTTCTACTCCTGAAATAAGGTGTTCGAGTGTTTCGGTAAATGAATGGCAGAATGTAGGGTTTACTTATTCTACTGATTATGGTGTAAGTGTTTATGTTAATGGTGAAAATGTTTGTGATTATGAAGTTACGGGAAAGAAGATTAATAATCTTTCTGAACCTTTAAATATTGGAACTCATGTGGGGTATCATTATTTTAATGGTTCTATTGATGAGGTTGCAATTTATTCTAAAGGTTTAACTGATTTAGAAGTGAAACGGATGTATGAGGTTCAAAGAGCAGAATTTATTGAATTTCAAGAAGGGATTTTTGGAGATGGGGTTGAGTTTGATGGTTTGGATGATTATGTTGAAGTTAATGGAGATTTGATTTTGGATAATGATAGTTTTGCAATTTCGGGTTGGTTTAATACAGAAGGTTTTGGGCTTGAGCAATCAATTATTAGTAGATATGAATGTGGTTGGTTTTGTCCGGGTGGAAGTGCTAATTCGATGGAGAGAGTTTCTATTGATTCTGGTGGGTTTTTGATAGCAAGTCTGAGGACATCTTTGGGCACATCTAGGTTTTTGAATTCGAGTAAAAGAGTACGACCCGAGGTTTGGAATCATTTTTCTCTCGTTCGTACGGATTCGAGTTATTATGAATTGTATCTGAATGGAGAACTTGTAAATAGAATTGGCGGAAATTCTGCTGATAGGTTTTTAAATGATGATGGTGAGTACGATCCTTGGGTGATTGGTGCGCATGCAAGCCCGGGAGAAGCTAATGAGGGTATTTATCAAAATTATTTTAATGGCTTAATTGATGAAGTTTCGATTTATAATAATTTTTTGACTTCAGATGAAGTTCAAGAAATTTACAATTCTCAAAGAGCTCATTTTTATGAAGGTATTGAAGATGGGATTTCTGGGAAGGGTTTAAAACTTGATGGTGTTGATGATTATGTTGGATTTAATGCTGATAAAGTTAATCCCATTGAAGGTACTTTTTCTGCCTGGATAAAAATTGCAGGCGAAACTAAAAATGGTACTGGACATGTTATATATTATGGAAATTCTGATGGTTTTGGTGGTCAGGGAAATACATTTGATTTACATATGTCTGTAGTTGATGAGAAACAATATCTCCATAATAAAGGGTTTGCATTTTTTTATGGTTCAAATTCACTTAATTTAAGTAGAATTAATGTAAATTATGATTATGATTATAATAGGTGGTATCATCTAGTTGGAACTTATAAAAATAGTGATTCAATAAGTTTATATTTAGATGGAGTTTTACTTTCGCAGAATTATTCTTTAGGTGATGAATTATCGACTTTGGAGAATGCTTTAAATTTAAATTTATATTTGGGAACTCATGATAATAATAATTTTGATGGACGTATTTTCAATGGTTCTATTGATGAGGTTGCAATTTATGAAAAAGCTTTAACTTCAACAGAAGTTAGTAGATTATACAACTCAAAAAAAGCAGAATTTATTGAGATTAATTCGGGGATCTCTGGCGAGAGTATTGAATTTGATGGTGTTGATGATTATCTTAAAATTGATAATTTAAGATTAAATTCTGATCAGTTATCTGTTTCGTTTTGGACTAAAAATTATTATGATTTTTCAGATGATATTGAGAGTATTATGGAGTTTAGTTCGAATTTCAATAACAATTATGATTCTTTTTTGCTTGCATATTCTGATGAAAGTTCTGTTTTTGGTGGTTCGGATGGTATTTATGGTAATACTCATGGTGAGTCGGGTTATGCTTTGGCAAGGACTTTGAATTCTCCCGACAATACTTGGAATCATGTAGTTTATATTTATGATGCTGGGCTGTCTGCAAATGAGTCTGAGGTTTATCTAAATGGGGTTAAACAGACTCATGCGAGTATTTTAAATGATAATGTTGATGTTGTTTTTGATTCTGATAGTTTGTATATTGGTTCTAGGGCGGGAGAGAGCCTATTTTATGAGGGTAATTTGGATGAGCTCGGAATCTATACGAGAATTTTAACTTCTGATGAAATTGAGGAGTTATATTCTTCTCAAAAAGCGCAATTCTTTGAGATTTCTGAGGGTGTTTCGGGTTTGGGAAGAAATTTTGATGGAGAAAATGATTTTATGGAGATAGGAGGTGGAGGTTTGCCTGATTATAATTCTTCATTTTCAGCTTCTTTATGGTTTAATGCAAGAGATAGTGGTCCTGTGCAGGGGCTTTTGAGTTATGGAAATAGGGGTTATGATTCGGGGTGGACATTGGTTCTTGATGATAAGATTAAGTTTATTATAAAGGGCGATAGTTCTCAATCGGTAATTGAGTCACCTTTTGTTATTGAAAATAATACGTGGTATCATTTAGTTGGAGTATATGATTCTGAATCTAATTTGGAGAAACTATTTTTAAATGGAAATTTGGTTGTTTCAGATTCTTCTGCACTAGGTTCAATTAGCTCTGCGCAAAAACGAACGATGGTTGGTAATTATTACTGGTCTGCTTCTAGTCCTACGAAGGGATTTAACCAGTATTTTAATGGTTCAATTGATGAAGTTGCAATTTATTCTAAAGCTTTGAATGAATCTGAGGTTAAGAATTTATATGGTGCTCAGAGGGTGAAATTTGTTGAGTTTAAGGATTCAAAACAGGATAAAGCAATTGAATTTGATGGAATTGATGATTATATTGAAATTCCAAGTGATAATACTTTGGTAGCAAATGAGTCATTTACTATTTATTCTCTATCTAATTTGGCGGAGGATGGAGAAATCGACTATATTTTTTCTGGGGCTGGAAGATTTTTAAGATATTTTAAATATGAAAATAAAGGGATTAGTTTTGGTTATAACTCTCCGCCTTGGCAAGAGTTAACTTCAAGTGATTCTTATATTGAAACTAATCGTTGGAGAACAATAGTTGGAACTTATAATCAATCAATATATGATGTTACTTTAGATAATTCTATACTAAATTCTTCGTTTGCGGGCGGTTTTAGTTCGGAATTAGACCAAGGATATAGGATTGGTGCTCCTTACTGGACTTTAGAAAATGGCTTTTTTGATGGAGATATAGAGGAAGTAAGAATTTATAATCGTTCAATTTCTGAATCTGAGAATGAGAGGTTATTTTGGAATTATTTTAAAATTTTAAAACAAGGAGAAAATATTTTTCCTTTGGATTCTTGTGACTTAGTGCCTTCTACAAATTATACAATTAAGGCTAAAGTTGGAAGAAATGTTTATTCGAAGGATTTAGTCGCTGAGTAAATTAAATAATTATGTGTATTGTTTTTGGTTCATACAAGCTTGCATTCTTTTAACGAATCTCTCGTTCATCTCTTTTTCTTTTTCTTCTTCTGAAGTTAGAATTTTTTCTTTTTTTATTTCCATATTGTAAATTATATTGGTATGGGTTATAAACTTTTATAGAATATTTTTTGAGTAACAAAAGATATATTTAAAGAATTAGTCTGAGGATAAATTATTGAAATTAAATGTTCTAACTATAGTAGTATTCTCCGCTTTTTTTTTGCTGCTGATCTTTTACGCTACCTTCTTTGTTTACTCTTGGTCGTTTGTTTGAGTCATCACGTCTAAATGTTATGTTTAAGTCTTTTAGGAATAGGTTCATTCCATCTCTCATTGAGAGCGGGCCATTTGTTTTTCCTGAGATTCCAGGTTCTCCAGTAAATACTAGGAGTTTTTCTGATAAGTAGTCCATGAAGACTAAGTCGTGGTCGATGATGAATGCTGATTTGCCTTTAATAACGATGAAATTTTTTAGCATTTTGGCAATTTTTAGTCTGTCTTCTATGTCTAAAAAGGCTGTAGGTTCGTCTAGAAGGTAGATGTTTGCATCTTGAAGTAGGCATCTTGCGATTGCAAATCTTTGCAGTTCTCCTCCAGAGAGTTCATTTACTTGTTTTTCTTCGATTGCTTTTATGTTTAGTGGGTCTAGTACGTAAACTTTGTAGAAACTATCTTCGTAGTTGTTGAATTGTGCAAGTTCTGACATTACTAGATTGTCTGTTTTTTCGATTAGTTGGGGTTTGTACGAGATTTCAAATCCTTCTATTCCTGTATCTTTCATGTGTTTGATGAATGTGGATTTTCCAAGAGCGTTTCTTCCGATTATTCCGATTATTTCGCCTTTTTTTATTTCTCCTTCGTTTATTTCAAGGTTAAAGTCTCCAAGTGTTATTTTGTTTTTGTTCCATTTTGTGAGGAGTTCTATTTTTCTTCCTTCAATTACTATGTCTTTGTCGAATTTGATTGGTTTGTCACGAAATTTTACGTTTTCTTCTTTTACGTATCCTTCAAGATAGTCGTTTATTCCTACTTTTGAGGATTTTATTCCTGTTAGCATTCCAAAAGCTGTTTGCTCACCGTACATAATTTGAACAAAGTCTGTTAAGTAGTCAAGGATTACTAGGTCGTGTTCTACGATTAGTGCTGTTTTGTTTTGGGATTTTTCTCTGATTAGTTTTGCTGAGTTTAGCCTTTCGTAAACGTCTAAGTAGTTTGTGATTTCGTCCATTACGTAGAAATTGACATCAGTTTTTAGAAGGGAGGAGCAAATTGCAACTCTTTGTAGTTCTCCTCCTGATAGGACTTTGATGTCTCTGTCTAGAATTTTGGAGATGTTGAGTTTTTTTGTGAGTAGTTCTATTGATTTTTTGTCGGGGTTTACTTTTGAGAGTAGGTCTATTACTTTTCCTGAGAAGATTTTTGGGATGTTTACGATTTGCTGTGGTTTTAGAGCTATTTTGATTTCGCCTTTTTTTAGTTTGTCGAAGTAGTTTTGAAGGGCTGTTCCTCGAAACATTTCTTTGAGTTTTGTGAAGTATTCTTCTTCGGTTTGTTTGGTTTTGAAGTTTCCAAAGTTTGCTTGAATGTTTTTGGATAAGATGTTGATTACTGTTGATTTTCCGATTCCGTTTCTTCCGACAATTCCTGTGATTGAGTTTTCTTGAATTTGTGGTAGGTTGAAGATTCTAAATCCGTTTTCTGTGTATTGGTGAATTGGATCTTTTTGAGCCATGTCTGGCAAGTTTATGATTGTTATTGCATTAGGTGCGGCTTTTGCGCAGATTCCACACCCTATACAAGTTATTTCGTCTATGTGGAGTTTTTCGTCTTTGTCTATGGTTATACATTGTGTTCCTGTTCTGTTTACTGGACAAAGACCTATAATTCTCTGTTTTAATGTTATTTCTTTTAGTTTTTGATTATCTACAACAGCAATTCGTTTCATTTCTAATTTATGTAATTAGTTTATATTTAAAAGGTTTTAGGGTTTGGTGTCTGGGGGCTGAGGATTAGGGTTTTGTTTTGACTTTTCTTCTTCTTTTTTTATTATGTTTTTTACTTCGTTAATAAATGTTTGAAAATATTCTTTTTCTTGGAAAAGTTGCCATACTTTTTTTGGGTCTATTTTTCCGTATTGGTGTGCTAGCATATTTCTTGTGTGCATATGTTTTGTTAGGAATTCTCCGGTTTTTTCTGAAATAATTTTGGCTTCTTCAAGTATTGAAAATATGTCGGCATATCTTGTTGGCGGTTCAAGGTCAAAGTGTACAATTAATTCTTCTCCTATTTCTATTGCTTCGTTTAGATTTGTGAATAATATCATACTTGAGCCATAGTATTTATCTTGATTATTTTTATATTCTTTTTCATTTTTAAAGTCTGTTATACTATTTAGGTATTTTTGATTTTTTTTAATTCTCTCTATTGTTTCAATTATTTTGATTTTGTCCATTTTAAATTATTTTGGGGTATCCTTTTTTTAAGTATATTTTATTTAGTGTTTCTCTAAAATCAAACCATTGGTTCATGATTCTATGTTTTAATGAGTTGGATTTGGATTTTTCGTGATAGATTTTGCCTTTTGTGATTATTTTATATTGCAATGAGAGTGGCAGTTTGTAGAAGTTTGAGATGTCTAATTCATCTGTTCCTTCACATAAATAGTCTTCATATTCTGGATTTTTTGGAATTATTGCTATGTCTAAGTCTGAGAGTGGTTTTATTTTTCCTGTGGCATATGAGCCGAAAATTATGATTTTATCTATTTTTTTGTCTTCTTTTAGTTTTTCAAGAGTGGATTTGTATTTTTCTAAAAGATTTTTTTTCATATTAATATTTAGAGAATTAGTATTTATAAAGCTACTGCTTTATTCTAACTGAATTTTTTTCAGTCTTACACCTTTGTCGCCGGAAACGTTTGTTTTTTTACATTCGGGACATGTGTATCTTAAATCTGTTTTTTTTGAGTGTTTTTTGTTAAATCTCTTCCAGGAGTTTAAAGCACCTCTACTCATTTTACCTTGATTTCCTCTCCCTCCGATGGAACCTCTAAGTTCTTGTCTGACTTTGGAAAACTGAGTCATGGTGTGAGTCTTATTTTTTCCTCTGTTTTTCTCGTTTTTTACTTTCTGCTGTGTGTGTTTTTTACACGTAGGACAGTATCTTTTCATCTCTTTTGGAATTTTCATACTATAAAATAATGGCGTTTGGTTTATAAATTTTACTTGTAGATTATTGTAGATTTGAGTTTTGGTTATGAATTATTATTCAAAACGAAAGACTTATAAAGTTTAAAGAATATATATTCATTATCCCGAAAGGGAGGAGGAAAATATAATGGCAAATAGGGACGGAACAGGCCCTCAGGGTGAGGGTCCTAGGACAGGTAGAGGATTAGGAAATTGTTCTGGCGCTGAAAATGGTGCTGGAAGGGGCTTTGGATGTGGCTTTGGAAGAGGAAGAGGTTTTTGCGCGATGTCTAAAGATGAGAGAATTCAGATTTTAGAGAATGAATTAAAAGCATTGAAAGGTGAATAGAGAAGTTTATATATGAATTAATATTCATTTTTTTATGTCAAGACCAAGAAGATTGAGAAGAGTTGGGTTTAGTCCGGATGTTACTTATTTTAAGCCTCAAGGAGTTCCTATGAGGGATTTAGGGGTTGTTCATTTGTCTTTGGAGGAGTTGGAAGCTCTGCGTTTGAAAGATTTTTTAGGTTTGGGGCAGATTGAGTCTGCACAGAAGATGGAAGTTTCTCAGCCTACTTTTCATAGATTATTACTTGAGGCACGAAGAAAGGTTTCTTGCGCTTTGGTTGAGGGGAAGGCTTTGGAGATTCATAAGGAGTAATAAACTTTTATAAATTAGATTATTAAATTAATGTGTATGATTAAAAGATTTCAGTATTTTGGAACAAATTTTAATTCTAAAAAAGCAATTTCTCCTGTAGTGGCTGTTGCTCTTCTACTTGTAATTGCAGTAGTTGCAGTTGTGGGGTTTCAAGGGTGGTTTAGTTCTTTTTCCAGTAATATTTTTGCTGATGTTGAAACCAAATCGGATAAAAGTTTAAATTTTTTTTCTATTGAGACTATTGTTGGCAATTCTCTTTATTTGAAAAATTCGGCAAATGAGGATGTTGTAATTAATTCTATAAAAATAAATGGTGAGGATTGTGCATTTGTGAAAAATATTTCGAGTGGTATTGAAGAAGTTGATGTTTCTAGTTGTTTAAGTCTTGCCGAACGCTCTTTTGCTGAAGTAGTAATTACTACAACTGAAGGGATAGTTGAAAAAACCATTTTTTTAAGGAATTTGCCAACTTCTGATTCTTTACTATCTGATATTTGGGTTGAGATTAATGCTACGGGAGAGCCTCAAGGCAGGAGGTATCCTGTTGCAGGGTATACTTCGGGATATGCTTGTTTTTGGGGTGGGAATGTTGGTTCTAATGTAAATACTGGGGGTTGTTATGATGTTTCAAGTATGTTGTGGCAAACTATGAATACTTCGGGTGCACCATCTGCTAGAACGTGGCATAGGGGAGTGGCTTCTTCTGTAGAAGATAAGTTTTGTGTTTTTGGTGGTTTTGGTGGTTCAGCTGCTTTAGGTACGGGGGGTTGTTATGATATTTCAGATGATTCTTGGGTTTTTATGAATGCGACAAATCGTCCTTCTGCAAGGTTTTGGTCACACATTGTATATGCATCTACAACCGATGAGGTTTGTGTTTGGGGAGGTTTACCAAATTCCTCTTCCGAGTTAAATGATGGTGGTTGTTATGATATTTCAGATGATTCTTGGAGAACTATAAATTCTACAAACGCTCCTCCTGGTCGTGCAAATGCGGCGTTTGCTTGGACTGGCGAGGAAATGTGTGTGTGGGGTGGAGAACAGCCTTCAAATGGTTGGACAAAGATAAATACGGGGGGTTGTTATAATCCGCAAACTGATATTTGGGCAACTATGACAACTATAAATTCTCCTGAAGCTGCGGTTGGTTCAGTTGGTGTTTGGGCTAGTACTACAAATGAGTTTTGTATTTGGGGCGGTAGAGGAAATAGTGGTGAGAATTTGATTTCTGAGGGTAAGTGTTATACTCCAAGTAGTGATTCTTGGCGTAATATGTCTCTTGATGGAAACCCTCCTAGTGCAAGAAAAGACATGCAAGCTTCGTGGACTGGTGAGGAAATGTGTATTTGGGGTGGACAAATTACTGGCGATTCTGATGTATTAAATACTGGAAATTGTTATAATCCTCAAGCGGATTTGTGGCGTAATATGAGTAATACTGATGCTCCTAGTAAGAGGTATCAGCATGGGCAGGTTGCTGCGGGTTCACAAGTTTGTATTTGGGGAGGTTATAGTGGTTCTGGAAATCTGGCTAATGGGAGCTGTTTTTATCCTTGATTTTTTGTTCAAATCTCTTTTTTAGAATGTGGGGTACGAAGCAATGCAAGATTGCTAGTATGCGTTTCGCTTTGCTCACTAGCATATCCGAATTTGAACTCT
>CAZLRR010000014.1:0-5437 GCA_964562045.1 uncultured Methanosarcinales archaeon | reverse complement strand
CTCGTTCAAATCTCTTTTTTAGAATGTGGGGTATCCGAGATTTGAACTCGGGACCTCAGGCTTTCTTAGCTTGAGTGTATCAGAGACAGTCAGAAAAACCAACTAAGTCGTTAGCTTATAAGACCTGCGCTCTAACCAAGCTGAGCTAATACCCCATTATTTAGAATAAATCTTTTTGCTCAGCTTAAACCATTAAAACGAAAGTGCATCGACCGGGAATTGAACCCGGGTCGCCAGCTTGGCAAGCTAGAATCATAGCCACTAGACCATCGATGCTTTTTGAATATTATAACAAAATTAGAAAGGATTTATAAACTTTATTCATATTGCTGCTCAAATACTTTATCAATTATATCTTTTGGAATGTTTGCTCCTTCTAGGGCTCTGTAAATCTGATCTTTGGAGTAATTATCTTTGTATTGTTTTACGTAATCTTTTGTTTTATTATATATTTCTGTATAGTTGTTTAGTTTTTCTGGCTCTTGGTTTGTTGTTTGTTGGTTATTTTGTGTGTTTGCCTTTGGAGTTGTTGTTTGTCCTTGATTTTGTATGGATTCTATTTCTTCTGATTTTTTGGGTTTCTTTTTCATTGAAAGGAATACAAGGATTAATACAATAGGTACTGCAACAATTATTACTATGATTAGTAGAGGATTTGATCCTGAGGAATCGTTTTCGGGATTAATTGTTTCGGATTCTTCTTGTATTATTTCTGTGATTTCGGGTTCTTCTGTTACTTTTTGTATTGCGTAAATTCCTTCAGTTTCTGTTGTAAATGTGAGTTCTTGATTTTCTTCATTTGCTGAAGAAGTTATTTTTGTCCATATTTTTTGATTTTTGTTGTATTTGTAAGTTTCAATTGTGTCTAAGGATGAATTAAATTCAATTGGAATTATTATTTCTAAACTTGAGAAGTTTTGGGTGGAGAGGTTTATTGCTTTGTTGAAGTTTTCTAGTTCTGTTAGGTTTTTTTCTGTTAGGTTTGTTATTTCGGAGAGTTTTATTTCGTTTTGATTTGTAAGGGCTGTTTCTTTGAAGTTAAGTTTTATATTATTTAATGTGAATGTTTTGTCTGGTAGAGGTTCTGATTCGTTTTCTTCTTGGGAGGAGTTTGTTTGAATTTCTTTTTGTACTGCTTCACATTCTACTATTTCGTGAATGTATTCTAGTTCGTTAGTTTTAGGGTTTGTGGGAGTTATTATGATTAGGTGGCTGTCTGTTGTTGGGTAGGTATAAGTAAATTTACTATCTTCTAAATCTCCTTCTATAAGTAGTGGAGTTCCATCAAATGGGCCTTTATGGATTTTGTATTTTCCTGTGATTTTGGTGAAGTTTAAGTCTTTGTTATCTTCTATTTCTTTTTTGATGTCTTTTTCTGTTTCGTTTTCGAGGTAGACGGTGTATTCTATTGGTAGGTTTGCACACCAACCTTCGTCTTCTAGGGTTATGTTTTGCCATGAGGAGTTGTAGGCATATGTTGTTGTTGTGAGAATTATTATTGAGCAGAGTATTAATAGTAATCTTTTTATCATGTAATTTTTAAATTAATTGTATATTTAATGTTTAATATTTATTAATTAGTAGGAAAAAGATTTTTTTGTAATTGTTTTGTAATTAATTTGTAATTGTTTGGGTTTTGTGGAAATTTGGTTTTTTTGGTATTTCTTTTTGTGGGAGATTAGGGAGTGGAGATTAGGGATTAGGGAGTGGGGAGTAGAGACTAGGGGCTGGCGATTGCGAAAGTTATATAAATAACTGGGTACATTAAAAGATATAGTTTTTATATATTGGCGTATAGTAACTATACAAAAAGATAAAATGGTTAAAGATTATGATTGTAGGAATGCTATTGAGGAAGTAATTGGGAGTGGTAGTTTAAGTGCTGAGGAATTAGAACTTGCAAATGAGAGTTTTGAATCCGCAGAGATACTCGCTTCTAATGGAAAGTATCGTGGTGCATATATTCAATTATTTGTTGGATTACAGAATTTAGGGCAGGCAGTTTTACTTTATAGGTTTAGGGCAAGGTCTAAGTCAAAAATGTGTCAGTTTAGGCATCTATATGAAGAAGGTTTAATTGATGATTCTGATTTGGATTTTGTTAAAGAGTTAGTTGATAAGAGAAATGATGTTTATTATAATAATCCTACTCCGAATGCAATTATTGATAAGGAGTATGAAGAAAAATATTCGAGATTTAAGGAGTTAGTTGAAAAACTGGAGGGATTATTATGAGATATTTAGATTATTTATGTCCGTTAACCGCGCTTAGAATGGATATTCTTTCGGAATTGTATAAAAGTCCACTTAGGATGAAGTCTATTTCGGAAAAGATAGGAAAAAGTATTGCTTCAACAAATAATTCTATTAAGAAGATGAAAGAAATTCTTGTTAGAAGGGAGGGAGTTTATAGTATTAGGGAAGATGTTGAGGTTTTTTTGAAAGATTTACTTGTTAGATATATTTTAGAGAAATCAATGGGGAAGTTTTTTGATTTTTTGTATGTTATTAAGAAGAATGTTGAGGTTAAGGAAATTATTGTTTTTGGCTCTTATTATAAGGGATTGAATAAAGAGGGTTCGGATTTTGATTTGTATGTTGTTGCTAATATGGGTGATGATGTTAAAAAGAGACTTAAAGAAATGTTTTTTAGAATATATAAGGTAGAACTTGATTTGAAAGTGGTTTCACCAGAGATTCATTTAACTAAGGAAGATAATCTTTCTGATTTGTATAGTAATATTGTAGGTAATAAAGAACAAGGGATTAAAGTTCCTTTGGAGATGGTTTGTTGAGAGGGAGGGATTGGAGATTAGGGATTAGGGATTGGAGATTAGAGTTTAGTGTTGTCTTTTTTGAAATAAGTAGCTTATTTGCGAAAGTTTTATAAAAATAAGCCACTTATTTTAGTTATGATTGAGAGAAAAGTTTTGAAAAAGTTAAGAAATTTGTATTCTAAACCTGATATTTTGGCTTTAATTGGTGTTAGAGGGGTTGGGAAGACTACTTTGATGAGAGTTTTATTTGATGAGGAGAAGAGTGAGAGGAAAGTGTTTTTATCTTTTGATGATGTTGAGATTTTAAGGTTGTTTGAAGAGGATATTAAGGGATTTGCAAGTTTGTATTTTGAGAGTTATGATTTTATTTTTATTGATGAGTTTCAATATGCAAGAGAGGGAGGAAAGAAGTTGAAGTATTTGTATGATACTTTTGGGAAGAAGATTGTTATTTCTGGTTCTTCTGCTGCAGAACTGACTATTCAGTCTTTGAGTTATTTGGTTGGTAGGGTGTTTGTTGAGGAGATTTTGCCTGTTTCTTTTGAGGAGTTTTTATCTTTTAAGGATAAGAAGTTAGTGGGTTTGATTGGGGGAGTTAGTTCTTCTAGTTTGCCTTTGGTGAGACCTTATTTTGAGGAGTATTTGAAATTTGGAGGTTATCCTCAAGTTATTGTTGAGAAAAGTGAGGATGAAAAGATTTCTCGTTTAAAGCAGATAGTGAATACTTATTTGCTTAAGGAGATTAGAGATATTTTACAGTATAAGGATTCTATTTTGTTTGAGAAGTTGCTTTCTGTTTTGGCTTTGCAGGATGGTAGTATTTTGAATAAGTCAAAGGTTAGTTCTTTGCTTGGGATTTCAATTTTGAAGCTTGATGAGCTTTTGGATGTTTTGGAGAAAACTTATGTGATTTATCGTTTGAGACCTTTTAAGGATGGTTCTGTGAAGGAGTTGATTAAGTCGCCTAAGATTTATTTTAGGGATTTGGGTTTTAAGAATTATTTGATTTCTGAGTTTAAGGAGATTAGTTCAAGGCTTGATAAGGGTGTTTTGTATGAGAATTTTGTTTTGAATTCTTTGCTTTTTATGGGTAAGAGGGTTTATTTTTATAATTATAAGAATAGTTCTGAGGTTGATTTTTTGTTTGAGACTGAGGGGGGAGTTGTTGCTGTTGAGGTTAAGTCTTTTTTGCCTTCTGCAAAGGTTGAGAGGGGTTTATATTCGTATTTGGCTAAGTATTCGCCAAAGAAGGTTGTTGTTTTGAATGAGTCTGTTTTTGGAGATTTTGAGTTAAATGGGTATGGTTTTTCTTTTTTGCATTTTATTAATATTTTTGGTTTGGGTTTGGAGATTGGAGATTAGGGATTTATTTTCTATGTTTCTTGGATTTTTTGAAATATGGTCTCTAATCTTTCTTGAGGAAACTATTTTGTCAGAACTTTAGTAGTAACGAATTATCTATATAACAAACGTTAAAGTTTAGGTAATGTTTATAAAGAGAATTTAATACATATAAGTATCCCTATAAACTAGGGGTAGCTAGGTGGAAGGTTTTGAAGTTTCACTTTGAAACTGAGTAACTGGGCTTTTGTAACAAGGCAGTTGCACTTAAGATTTTTAAGTGTGATTTGTGTTGTTATAGGTGTAAGTTGTTTAAGCTACAACTAGTAAAAGCACAGGTGTGATTTACATTGTGTGATAAAAATGAAATTTATAAAAGCAACAAAAAGAATTGCTGCAGTAGCAGCGTCCGGTCTAATTGCTGCTAGCGCTGTTAGTGCTGCAGGTTTAGGCAGTTACCCAAGTAACTTCGTTCAAGACGGAGAATTTGTAGGTAACGTAGTTATTGGTACAGGTACAGGTGCTGCAGATAGTGCAGCTGCTTTGTCAGTTATTGATGACTTAAAGGCAGATCTTTCCGAAGATTCTGAACAAGTAAGAATTACTTACAGAGAGTCAGGAGATGGAACATCTGTTTCAGCTGTTGATGATAGAGATGCTCTAAACTACGGTGAAAACCTAGTTGATGTTAAAGCTGATTTAGACTATGAAACTACTTCTTTATTAGAAGATGGAGATGTAGATAATCATGTATACACTCAGGAATTATTTTTAGAGAATGGTGAGTTCTCATACAGAGTATTCGATGAAGTAGATGAAGAAAAAGCTATGGCTGGTCTTTACTACGATGCTGGTGAAGCATTTATGGATTATACTTTGGAATTTGATGAAGTGCTTGATGTTAGTGGAGATAAGGATGAGGCTCTTATCGGTGAAGAATTAATCATCATGGGCAATGAGTTTACTATTGTTGAAATCGCTGATGCTGATATTACTCTTATCGGTGGTGCTAACAAGGTATCACTTGGTGAAGGAGAGTCAACAAAAGTTACTGTTGATGGAAACTCATATGATATTTCAATTCAGTCAGTAGCTGATGATAAAGTTCTTCTTACAGTGAATGGTCAGACTGATTCAATTAATATTTATGAGACTGAGGAATTAGCTGGCGTTTCAATTGCAGTTACTGATTTGGTATCATCATCAAGAGATGCTGTTAAAGGTTACTCAGAAATTGTTATCGGTGGACAGAAAGTTCAGTTGTCAAATTCTGGTGTTGAAATCAATGATGAAGATGTAGAAGATATCTACCCTGATTA
>CAZLRR010000013.1:0-28092 GCA_964562045.1 uncultured Methanosarcinales archaeon | reverse complement strand
CTACGCCCTTCGGGGAAATAAATCCTTCGGATTTACTTCTTTTAACCTAATGTTATGTCTAATCAAGTGGGAGTTTAAAATAAAACGGAGGGCTTAAAAAAATTGAAATAGTTTCCCTTAATTTGAAAAATTGGATAAAATTTGGAGATAAAATTTATAAAGAATAAAAAACTATAAATTATTATTATTATTATGGAAAATTATAATATATTAATGGACTCAGTGAATGGTGAACACCTAAAACAAATTTTGTTAAATAGTTCCTATAAATCTGGAAAAGTAATGGATTTAGGGAAGTGTTCTTCAGGCAACTGTAAAGGAAACTGTTACGGAAGTTGTAAAGGAATTGAAATTTCAACTGATGAGATTATGCAGTTAGGAAAATGTTCTTCAGGCAACTGTAAAGGAAACTGTTATGGAAGTTGTAAAGGAATTGAACTAAGTGCTGAAAAAGCAATTTTACAACTAGGTAAATGTTCTTCAGGCAACTGTAAAGGAAATTGTTATGGAAGTTGTAAAGGAATTGAATTAAGTGCAGAACAAATATCTAAATCAAAATTATTAAACTAATTTTGTATTTTTTTTAGAAATATGGTAAATGTAGAGATTATATGTTCAAGTTATTTTCAGAATCAAATAATTTTGAATATTAATAACTCTATTCATCAAATTAAATATGAATTATTAGAAAAATATAATTATGATTTCTTTAAAAATTGTTTAGAAAAGATAGAAATTCTAACTGGTTTTAAGTGGGAAAAAGAAAATTATAAAATTTATTTATTTGAAGGTAATTTTGTTAATATATCTTACCCCATTTGTATTAATATATCTTCAAAAAATATTAATTATATATTATTTAATATTATTCATGAGTTAGTGCATAATAATATTTCTAACTTGTGGATATTTGAAGATGAAAATCAAATCTCATATGATCCAATTGATGCTGAAGCAATAGTAAACTTAATTGCTGATAAAATATTGTCTGAATATTTCAATCAAAATGAGTTAAATAAAATTTACATGGCTAAAAAAGGAGGAGGAGGCAATTTTTCATATAAATATGTGTGGAAAAGAGTTATTGAATTGAAATCTAAAGTTGATTTAAATAAAATCACATTAAGGTATTATGTTAAAAATAATGAAAAATATAAAATTGAAAATGAGTGAAGAATTATCTATAAACGAAGCATTGAAGGAACTAAAAAAAATTAACTTAAAAAATCAATATATTGATTTCATTCAAGAAGGAATTCAATTTAATGATGAACCAAGATATTTTTCTTATGCTGGAAAAATAAGTGATTTTAGTAATTTGTCCGATGCTCGTTTAAATGATTCAGAATATTGTAGTGGTTTATCCGATAATGATAGTAAGACAGAATTAATTACATATGCGGAAGGAATTGAAAGGTATTCTTTATCAGTATATAAATTAAAATCAATGATTCATGATAAATATAATAATTTAAATGATAATGCTGTCAATCCTAATTTATTTATAAATTCTACACAATTAAAGGATATAGATTTTAGAGAAATTAAAATATATTGGTCAAAAGTTTATTCTTATTTTGAAGACAAAGAAGTTTTAATGCCTTCGCAATTGATATTTGTTCCTTTTGAGCATGATAGATATTATATTAGACATCCCATTAGTACAGGATGTGCTGTTGGGACTAGTAATGAAATGTCAATTTTCAGAGGTATTTGTGAAAGTATAGAAAGAGATAATTTTATAACTATGTATTTGAATAAAACAGAACCTTATGTTATTAATATAAAAAGTAATTTAGAAAATAAAGAGATTTTAGATTTAATTTCATATTTTAAAAGATATTTGTTAAAAGTTAATATATATAAAATAAATCCCGATGATAATTTTCATACAATTCTTGTCATAATTGAAGATTTATCAAAAGCAGAGTTAACTCCTTATTTATCTTTAGGTTGTAGTTGTGATGTTGATTTATATTCTGCTATTAAAAAAGCAATTTTTGAAGCACAAAAGTCAAGAATTTGGATTAGACAAGAAATATTGCTTAATCCAAAAGAGTTTCTAAAATTTAAAGATAATATGAATTTTACAAATTTAGTTCAAAGAGGTTTTTTTTGGGCGAATAAGAAAAATAAAAAATATTTAGATTTTATATTTAACTCTAAAAAGAAGTATGAACTTAAAAGTCAACATAAAGTAGTTAAAAATAAGTTTAATACTATTATAAATTACTTAAAACATAATAATTATTCTATTTATGTTGCAGATTTAAGACCAGAATTTTTAAGTAAGACTAATATTTACATAAACAAAGTAATTATTCCAGAGCTACAACCTTTATATTTATATGAAAACTTTAAATATGATATAGGTAAAAACCTCAAAAAAAAATTAAATAAAATCCCACATCCATTCCTATAAAAATGAAAAAGACAATTAATCAGCAGATTTTAGATATTCATAAATTAACATCATCTTTTGATATTGATTTTAAAGATTTAAATCCAGAGATAGTTTCAATGTATGCAAAAAAAGTTTTTTTTAAAAGCTACCCTAGATTCAATAGAATCAAGCTAGAAAAACCTAGTAACATAAAAGTTGACTTTTTAACTGTATTGAAAAATAGAGAAACAAAAAGAGATTTTGATAGAAAAAATGGGTTAATTAAATCTGAAATTTCTACTCTTCTATATTATTCACTTGGATTAAAGCAAGAGAATATTGATGATTATGATTTAAGTACAAGGTTTTATCCGTCAGCAGGTGCAAAATATCCTATTGAAGCTTATGTATATGTGAACAAATATAATGATATTTCTGAAGGCTTGTATCATTATAATGTCAAAGAACACTCGTTAGAGAATATGAATTTTAACATGACTGAAGAAACTTTAGATAATATCAATCCACAAGAGCTGATATTAAATTCACCTATCACTATTTTTTTATCATTTGCATTTACTAGGACTACAAATAAATATAGTTCAAGAGGTTATAGATTTTTGTATCTAGATTGTGGACATATGAGTCAAAATATAGTATTATTGGCTTCAGCAATGAATTTAAAAGCTTGTTTATATGGAGGTTTTGACGATAAATTAATAAATAATATTTTAGATTTAAAATCTAATGAGGAATTTATTGGTTATGTAATATCTTTAGGAAAATGAAAATAAATATTGATTTTGATTATAGTTTTTTGTTACAAGAGGGAATTATTGGCTCAGAAATAAATGAAAAAAAATTAAATCAAATTCAAGAAAAATTGAAAAAGGAGTTTGATAAATATAAACCATTGATAGAAAGTCTTTTAGCAAATGAATTTATGAATAAAAATATCATATTAGACATAGAATGTTTTCTTTTTAGTTCAACAAATAAAGATTCTATTCCAATTCCTTTCTTATTAAATATAGCTTCTAATAATGTGAAAAATATTTTTTTTGATTTACTAATAATATTAAATATATACTTATTTGAAAAGTTAAACATTGTTAGTAAGATTAAGTTAAAATATAGTGAAGAATACATAAAAATATTTAGCATATATTTGAGTAGAAAAATTATTAAGGTTATATATCCAAAAGATTATAATAAAATATTAAAGGGTTATGCATTTTATTCTTTTAAACAATATTTATTAGACAATGTTGAAATCATAGAATCAAAAATTTTAAAAGAGAATATTCCATTGGAAAAGTTTTTAGAATGATTTATATATATAGATAAACTATAAAATATTATGCAATTGTTAAAATTAGATAATGTTTCATTAGAATTTCTAGATAAGGTTATATTTAACAAAATAAATTTTGTATTTAACAAGGGAGATAAAATTGGAATTATTGGTGACAATGGGACAGGAAAAACATCTCTATTTAATATTATTTTTAAAAAAATAGAATTTAATGGGAATGTTGAAATAAATAATCAAAATTATGGATATTTATCGCAAGATGATTCATTTGAAGAATTAAGTTTAAGTATTTCTAGAAAAAAAGAAATTGAAAAATTATTATTAAACGAAGATATTATAGCAGATATTGAACAATATAATTCGTTGTTAGAAGAATATAATGCTCTAATAAATGATAATATTTTTGAAATAGAAAATCAATTAATTAAAGGCTTTAATTTTCGAAAAGAATTATACTTTAAAGAACAAAAAGAAAAATTAAGTGGTGGTGAAACTACAAAGTTAAGATTAATTAGACTATTTAGTAAAGAACATGATTTTTATTTGTTGGATGAACCTACTAATCATCTTGATTCAAGTTCAAAAGACTTTTTAGTCCAGAAATTAATAGAAATTGAAAGTTTCATTCTTATATCACATGATGTCGAATTACTAAATAAAGTTTGTAATAGGATTGTTGAAATAAAAAAGTCAAATATTAATAGCTATAGTGGTAATTATGATGTTTTTCTTAGTGAAAGACAAAAAGAAAATGATAATGTATTAAAAATTCAAGAAATCCATAATAAGAAGAAAAAAAAAATTGAAAATGAAATAAATAAACAAGAAAATAGAGTTAAAGGTTCACAAAATAAGGCAAGATCTATTTTAGCTAAATCTGGAGGAATATTGAAAAGTGATGATAGAGAAATGTATCATGTTAATAAATCTAAAATGCAAAAATTTGAAGATATAAAAAATAAAATTGTAAAAAAAAGAACAGAAGAATTAAATAATTTAAATACTCCTGAGTTAGACAATATTTCTTCAATAAAAATAAAATATTTCAATTTTCAAGAGCCTAATAATACTGTTCTTCAAATTGATAATCTTAATATTAATTTAGATAATTTTAAATTATATATTGATAAAATAGAAGTAGAGAAAAAAGATAAAGTTGCAATATTGGGTGATAATGGTTCAGGGAAATCAACACTTCTTAATACAATTTGTGGATTAAATACAAAGTATTCTGGAAAAATTATTTTAGGTAGTAAAGTAAAAATTGGTTATTTAGGACAAAAAAATAAAGATTTTAATTTTGAAAATTCGTTATTAGATGAGATAAAAGAAGTAAATACAAATTTGGATGAATCTGATTTGCGAAAATATTTGGGGAAATTTCTATTTAGGAAAAATGATGCATTTAAAAAAATCAAAGATCTATCGGGTGGAGAAAGAATTAGGTTTGGCTTATTGAAAGTCATATTACAAGGAGCAAATTTTTTAATTTTAGATGAGCCATCAAATCATTTAGATATTAAATCAAAAGATATACTCGCAGAGGCTTTAAAGGATTTTTTAGGTTCAATAATGGTTGTGAGCCATGATAAATATTTTATAGATAAATTTGTAAATAAAAAAATTTATTTGGAAAATGGCAGGGTAACGAAATTAGAGTTTTAAATTAAAATTGATACCAACTGGGTTAAAACCTAATTTTTGATAAAAACTAATTGCTTTGCTATTAGAGTAGGCAGTTAAATTTATAGATTCACATTGTTGAGTTATAAACCATTTTTTTATTTCTTCATAAATTCTAAAGCCAAGTCCCTTATTTCTATATGTTTTTTTAACCATAATGTCATCGATATGTCCATATTTATACCCAGAATATAAGTCTATATGAGAAATGCCGAATCCTATAGTATTTTCTTTATCAGTTTTTGCTAGTATAACTCTTGAATACTCAGATTCTAATATTGGAAGTAAATCTTCTTGTATTTTTTCCGATTTTAGGTTATAATCATTAGGGTTGAGACCTAGACTAATATGTTGAGATAATTGTTCTTCTAAATATTGGACATATAAATCACTCAAGGGTATTATTTGAGTAGGATTAGCAATATATAGGTTTACTTTATCTAAATTCATAATATTAATAAAGTTTTATAGTAATATAAAAGTTATTCTTTTATTATTTCAAGTAAAAGGAAACCACTCCTTTCAGTCGTTCTATTTCAAAAAACAAAAACGTCCCCCTAAATTTTACTCTCGCTAACGCTCGGAAAAAATCCCACTTGACTTCTCTCTATGGTCGACCACGTTTGCAGCTCTCCTCCTTGTCAGTCGTCGGGGACATTGTATTTTCGGTCGCAAACTCCCTCACCCGAATATAACACCCATTTGAGAGTTCCGCCTTGCAGGCTCCACCCAAATTTTGCTCGCTTCACTCACAAAACTTTCTTAAACAGTGAATGTTAATTGCAATTTGAGATTTGGGCTAAAAAGTAGAAAGTGAAAAATTTATTCTTTTTGATGCTCTAATAGATAATTATCAGTTGCTTTTGTCGCAGTATAGATTAAAGAAAGCATTGCTAATCCCGCCATAGTATGTAATCCATATTCAATAGCGCCAGAACCAATTAAGCCAACATATTTTTCAATATGTGGAGCCATTCTGTCTCCTAAATCAACCATTGTATTAATTGCCTCTATACTTCCAACAGTTGTAGTTATTCCCACTCCTGCTGTTGTTACAATATCTGTTAGCTTTCTTTTCTTTTCCATTTTAGTAACTGATAATAGAATAAACTTATTCTTTATAAATCTTTCGCTTCAATTACTACTTTATAGTTAATATTTATACGCCTAAATCTCAAACTTC
Organism: uncultured Methanosarcinales archaeon; assembly: GCA_964562045.1. Lineage (GTDB taxonomy): Archaea > Nanobdellota > Nanobdellia > Woesearchaeales > UBA583 > UBA583. Next base: position 21,528 of record CAZLRR010000013.1, on the reverse strand, counting down.
TCCGCTTCGCTTCGACCACGCTGCGCTCTCCTCATTTCAGTCGTCGGGAGACATAACAGGAATTTAACGGAAAATTGCTCGGCTCGCATTTTTCCCAAATCGCACTTCGTGCGACTTCTCTAAATCGCTAACGTTGCAATTGCAAATTCTCTAAATAAAAAAAGAGGATACTTTAAAACATGTGATTTAAAATTCAACTTACCAAAAAACTTAAATAAGATTAACTTTTTAGTTTTTAATACAATGGCAAACCTAAAAAATATAATCGGAATTTTTTTGGTGCTATCTGTTATTCTTCTCGCGGGATGCAGTACATCAGAACAAGAAGACAATACGCAAGACTACAATAATGATTTTGTACCCGACAATAATAGTGTTGACAATATACCTACTGAACCTATAACAAGCAATGTTGTAGCAATAGTTAATAATGAAGAAATAAAATCAGAAGATGTTTCAGCTATTCAACAATCATTATTACAGCAAGGACAACAAATTTCTGAAGATGATGCTCTTGAACAGGTAATAAACCAAAAAGTGCTTGAACAAAAAGTTCAACAAGAAAATATTGTTGTTACAACTGAAGAAGCAGAATCAGTGATTGAACAGCAACTTGCAATGCAAGGTGCAACATTAGATGACTACAAACAACAAGTTGAATCAATGGGAGTTTCTTATGAAGCAGAATTAGAAAATATAAAAAATCAAATAGCAACTCAGGAATTTTTGGAAAGTCAACTTGAAGGTCAAACATTTGATGTAACTGAAGAAGAAGCGCAAGAATTTTATGAGATGTATAAACAGCAATCTCCTGAAGAAGTTCCTTCATATGAAGAGCTACAACCACAGATTATTGCAACATTAGAACAGGAAAAACAGCAAGAAGCAACAAGCATTATTGTTCAAGAACTTAGAACAACTGCTAATGTTGAATATAAATAATTTTTTTTTTTTTTTTTTTTATTGTTTTAAAGTGTCCTCTAATAGTTTGTATGAGAATTTGCAACTTTGATTTTTTCCTTCGAAACGCTGCACTAAAAATCAATCCTAAAGGAGAGTTTAATAAGGATTTAGAAATTCCAGAAACTTGCAGTTTCTTCCATCCAAATTTTTGCTTCGCAAAAACTTCTCTAACTCGTGACTATTATGTGCAATATTACTTGGCGGGCTCAAATGAATAATTTTCAAATAGAAATTCCTTGACTTCCTTATTGTTTGGCAATCCAATAACGATTATATGAGCTCTTTTTTCTGTCATGACAATTATCAAATATACTCCGTCTTTTTCAAAGCTGAAATAATCATTAATATTTTTCTCATCCCAAAGTGTTTGATAATGGTCATCAATCATCCAATTCTCATCATATAATCTATATGCCAAATCACCAAGGAATTTCCAAATATTTTTAGTTACTTCTATTTGTGCATAAAATTCTGATTTCTCATCTTTTGTTGCAAAAATCTTTGCCATACACAAATAGAATAAGTTTGAAGTTTATTAAATTTACTGAACCTGCCTGCGCAGATACTGTCGCCTTTGGCGATTTTTCTTGCAGAAAAAATACATAATAGCGATTAAAAAGAGATTTCCTGCTGAAATTTCCCAAATTTTACTTCGTGAAACTTCATTAAAACCGTAACGTTACAACAAATCATCATCGATATCAATTTCTTCAATATCTAAATCCATATCCTCTGAAACTTCAACTTCTTCCTTTTTTTTTTCAGGCTTTTTCTCTTCTTTTGGTTTTTCCTGAGACACCTCATTAACTAATTCTTCTGCAATATCATCAACAGATTTAAATTCAATCTCCACCACCTGATTAATTAATAACTGTTTCTCTCCTGTAAAACTGCTAAGTGAGACATTTCCTGCAACTTCTACTGCAGCACCAACAATTTTCTTCGTGAAATCTTTATAAGAATCAATATTTTCTGTCAGTTTAATAATCTCTTCACTATTTTTTGCTCCTGTAACTTGCTGAGCTCTATCTCTAAAAGCTATAACTGAAATGCTCTCACTTCCATCATCAACAATCACATTTATAATTGGAACCCTAATGGCTTTAACTTCTCCATGTTCTGCGCAATTTTGAGCGCCTTCATCTTGCATAACTTTCTTAAAACATTCAGGACATGCAAAATAATATCTCGGAATATCAAAATCTGTAATTACACCTTTAATTTGAACATTTCTCTCATCTTCTCCAAGCTCGGAAATTTTTTTTAGTGTATACTCTACTTCCTGCCTCTCCATAGGTTTTACTTGAATATTTATTCCTTCAGGATTAACTTCTAAATCTGAATATTGTCCGAAGTGAATTTCTATTCTATCAGAATTTTGATTCTCCCTAGTATATGCATTAATTACTTTCAAAATATCTCCGTCCTGAAGATTTTCTAAAAGTTCAGTTTTCTCATTCCAGAATACAATTCTTGTAATTCCTGTCTCGTCCCCAACAAGCATTGACCGAACACTACCTTGAGTTCCACTTTGAGAAGAAAAAGTCACTTTGTCATATATTCGAAGGATTTTACAAGCCAAACTAACGGGGGTTTTAGGCTCGGTAATTTTTTCAATCTTTGTTAAATCGGCATTTTTCTTTGGCCGCTCAGTTTCAAGTCTAATTCCCAGCTCATTTGCAATAATATAAATTGCTCCTTCTTCAGAGACAAGTCCGGACAATTCATTAATTTTGTCCGCAATTTTTTTTTGAATTTCGTCTTTGTCTTTGCCTGATTTTTCAATTAACATACCCAGTAGTTTTTCTTTCTCAGTCATTCTATTAAGTTACTACTTGAAGATTTTTATAAACTTTTCGTGTTAGAAAAATTAGAACATGTTTTCTTTATAAAGAATTTATTTTCCCATAATAAATTCCAAATCTAAAACATAAGTTCCATCTTGAACTTTATAGATGACTGGTTTTTCTCTCTTCATCAATTGATTAACATCGATTTCGTATTTTCCTGGAGCCAAAATTTTAATATTTTCGAGTTTTAAGATAATTGGTTTTGTTGGATCTTTTGTTCCTGCAACAGATTCCAACTCTTTTAAAATTAGTTCTTTTTTTTCTTTTGAAATTTCAATCTCTTGAGTTTCCTCGGGTATTTTTTTTATGAAAAGAAATAATTTTTTTCCACATTCGCAACCTTTTAAAATTGCATTACTTGAGTTATCATATACTTTTCCGCAGGCAAGACATTGGTGTGGCATTTAAAATAAAATAAATAATATAGTTTATAAATTTGTTTTACTACTACTCTTCTCCTCTAGGAGCAAGTATAAACCCGAGAAGTAATTTATCTACAATTTTATATTCAACTTTCAAAGGATAATCATCACTAAAAGACATTTCAACAGTTTTCACTAACTTATCTGCTTTTGTGAATTTTTTTAGGTATTCCATAGAATATCTACAAATGAAATCTTTTTTCTCTTCAAGTTTTAAATCAATATCTTCGCTAATTTCAACTTTTCCTTGCATAGAATTTGTTTTTCCTTCGATTAAAAATTTTTCTTTTTCAATTTTCAGGGAAATCCCTTCTTCAATAAATCCTAAATCAGAAATTGCGTTTGAAAAATTACTTGAACTCGTTACAATTTTTACGGGGAAAGTTAAGTTTGGCACTTTTTGGAGGTTATCGTCAGAGAATTCTATTAACGAGAGAGCAAATTCTTTTTTGTTTTTACCTTCGCTTATGATTCTAAGTTTACTATCATCTTTTACTTCAAGTGTTAATGGCGCTTTGTCATCACAACTTTTTAAAACATTATTAAAATGTTCAAGACTTAAAGAAATTTGTTTATCTTCTTTTATATCATAATTCGTGAAATTAGTTGATAAAAGCCTGAAAATAACCATTACAACGTTATTTGCGTTTAGGGCTACTAATTCAACATAATCTTTTTTAAATACAAAAGTTCCTTCCAGAACAATGTCTGAGACAATCTCCATACTTTTTTTTAAAATGCTCGGATTTTCAAGTATAACTTCCATAAGATAAACAAGAATTAAGTCATTAATAAATCTTTTCTTTTTGGTAGTGACTACTTAAAGACATAACTTTTATAAAACAATTCTTCTTAACAAAATTAGGTATTAATTCTATAATACCATTTATCCTTGTAAATCAAGGTTGCTTAATTGACAAATGGCAAAAGAGAAAATTGAAGTATTAATTGAAGGAGGAAAAGCAACAGCTGCACCTCCTCTAGGACCAGCTTTAGGTCCTATGAAAGTAAATATTGGTCAGGTTGTGGCTGATATTAATAAGAAGACAGCAGATTTCAAAGGAATGAAAGTTCCAGTTATTGTTACTGTTGATACTGAGACTAAAGAGTATGATATTGAGATTGGAACTCCTCCAGCTTCTCAGCTTATCAAATCTGAGCTTGGAATTGCTAAAGGTAGCGGAACTCCAAATAGTACTTATGTTGCTGATATGACAATTGATCAGATTAAAAAAGTTGCAAGAATGAAGTTTGATGCGCTTTTGGCAAATGATTTGTCTGCGGCAGTTAGGGAGATTGCAGGAACTTGTTATTCTTTAGGTATTAAAATTGATGGAAAAGTTCCAAGGGAATTTATTGCAGATGTTAAAGCTGGAAAATACGATGCACAGCTAAAGGAGGAAATCTAAAATGACTAAAGCAAAAGAGAAGAAAAAATCTACAGCACCATCTAAAAAGTGGGATATGCTAAAAGAAGGAAGAAAAAATTGCCCTAAATGTGGAAAAGGAGTTTATATGGGAAAATATTCTAACCCTGAAAGATTCCATTGTGGTAAATGTTCTTATACAGAATTTCTGTCTAAGAAAGAATAATTTTTTTTGAGTTGCAATGTTTTTACTTATTTGTAGTAACGCACATTTATATTTTTTTATTCTAATAATTGGGCATGAGCAATATTGTAAGACATATAACAATAATTCTAAGTGGAATTTTTACAACAATTACATTTTTATTTTTAAATTTGAAGTTTATAGAAGGATTTTCAATAAAAGATTTAAATTCTTTATGTTTTTCTGGAAAAGTAATTGCCGATATTTTTGGTGGAAGTCGAGAAATAAACATAGCCTGTAACAATGTTTCTGTATTCTATAATCTGGGTTTTACTATTTTAATCTTTTCATTATTGATATTAGTGTATTCAATAATAATGTTAACTTTTGAAACAAAAGGTCGAAATAGAAATGAGGATAATAAGGATGAAGAAAAATTAAAAAAAACAGAATTTAAAGGAATTAAATGGTATTTTTATGTTACCATAATTTATGGTATATATTTATTTATTAGTTCTTTTTATTCTATAAGTACAGAAAAAATAACTGTGCTTTTTAGAAATAATAATTATTTACTAATGATATTTTTATTAATATTTATAGTGGAAATAGTTAATATAATATTAAATATTTATTTATAAAAGAAATATCTAATTATTACAATTAATTAAGATTATATATAGATATTATCTTTTAAGTCCATAAATCCTTCATTCTTAGTGGTTTTGAACAATATGGATTTCCATTTTCAGGGTTAGCTCTTCTAAAAAGTTCCATTTCCATTGAAGCTCCTGGACAAATTTGAGCAACCCTATCTTCACAAGAACCACAAATCTGCTGTAATTTAAGACTAGTTTTTCTAAATGAATTAAGCTTTTTAGAATATCTCCAAATATTAAGCATAGAATAATTATCATTTTTAATATTACCTAAATTTAAACTAGGATCTAAATATGGTGCATAACCTCCAGCAAATACTGAACCGTCAGATTGAAGATTCATTCTAGTGAAACCATCAGGCCCACCAATATCAAGACCAAATCTATGATTTAGTATTGAATTATTTTGCATAACTTGTGATCCGTGAAGTATATTTAAATTAGGATATTTAGGTTTTTCTTTTTCAATTAAAATGTCTAATTCATGTAAATCTTCAGAAGTCACAACTGAATCTAAAATTTCTAATGCTCTACCAGTAGTTCTCATATAAAAAAAATTTACTTCCTGACAGTATTGACCTGCAATATTTAAAATTGGTTTAAAATCTGAAAGAGAATTTTTTGTTAATACAGTATTAATTCTTGTATTTGCACCATTTTGCGATAGATATCTTAAAGAATCTACTGCTTTTCTAAATGTATTTGGTCCTCTAATTAATGTATGAGCTTCTTCTGCACCATCTAAACTAATTGTAATTTGATCTAATTCCAATTCAATTAATTTATCTAATGTATTTGTACTTCCATTTTGATAGACTCCATTTGTATTTAAAGAAACAGCAAAACCTAATTTCTTTGCATATTTTAAAACTTCAAACCAATCCTTTCTTTGAGTTACTTCTCCACCTGTAAATCTTACATCAAAAATATTATCTTTCCTTAATCCTTCTAAAGATTTAAAGATTTCTTCTATAGTCATCTCATTTGGTCCTTCTACTCCTGATGAATTAAAGCAGGTTTTACATCTAAGATTACATTTAAGAGTCATTTCAAAATAAATTCTTAAAGGTGAATAAATTAATCCTTTTGGACTTCCTGTTAAATCAACTTTCCAAATTTCAGGATTTGATATTTTTTCCCCCATAAAATTAATTTCTTGTTTTAATTCATCTTCTAATAAAAACTTATGAGTTAAGGTTTTTCTATCATACAAAGTTGCACCAAAATGTTCATTTCTTAAGGCAAATCTTTTCCTAATCATTATAATACTTAAAAATCCAAGATTTATAAAATTATCTTTCGTTATCACTAAATAGTTAACAAATTTTAGAAATATATTTAAACAATTAACTTCTTAATAAGTTATGTCTTTAGAAAATACATTATTTGTAATTAAACCAGATGGAATGAATAAACGAAATGAAATAATAAAAGTTGTTAAAGATACTTTTGAAGTAATATATTCATTACAATTTAGATATTCTATAGAAATGATAAAAGAATTTTATCCAACTGACATAAACCAAGAACACTTTCCTGCATTGTTAGAATTATTAACAGAAACTGAATCTGAACTTAATATAATTAGAGGATTTAATGCAATAACAAATTTTTATCAATTTGCAGGAACTAAAACTTTACCTCAAGATTGTTCTCCTAATTCATTAAGGGCACTTTTTGCAATTGGAAATAGTCAAACTAAATCTGGTTTACCCATTATTAAAACTGCAATTCATAGATGTAAATCAAATGATGAATATAATAAAAATATAGATATATTTAGAAATTATTTATTAATTCCAGAATTAATAAGATTTAGAAATTAAATTCTTCTAACACTTTTGATATAAATTCATAATAATTGTTAAAAATTGGGTTATCATGTGAAATTAGATTTTTTAAATCTTCTTTTAAACACCAAGTATAAGTCCTTATTTCTTCAGGATTTGGGACTAAATCATCATCAGCTCCTATAAATTCAGCAACAAAAAAAGTTTGTTTTTGACCTCTCCATTTTTTACCAATTAATTCAATCTTATCGTCTGGAAAATCATAAATATTTTGAAATTTACTTTTATGAAGAATTTTAATTTTGTTTGTTCCTAATTCTTCTTCAACTTCTCTAAAAGCTGTTTCTTTAGAAGTTTCATTTTTATCTACTCCACCTTGAGGAAATTTCCAATAATTTTCTGGCCATTCTTGTAATTGAACAAGTAGAAATTTATTATCTTTAAATATAATTACTCCCACATTGTCTCTATAAGGTAAAGATTCAAATTCTTTTTTCATATACGTATACAATAATTAATCAAACAATTTATTACCTAGTTATTATTTAAAAGTAGTAATGTTTATATATGTCTAAATCCTAATACTAATAAGCAATGGGGAAAAATGATATAATATTAGTTCATTATGGAGGAGAAACATCTCCATTTTTACCTCTAGGGACATTATATGTTGCTAATAGTTTAAGAAATGTTGGTTATTCACCTAGAATAATTCCTTCAAATATAAATAATATAGAATATCGGAATTTACTTGCAGAAATTAATCCTTTATATGTTGGTTTTTCAGTATTTACTTTCCCTCAAATTTCTGAAATGATTAATTTATCTAAAATAACTAAGGAATCAGGTTTTAAAGTAGCTTGGGGAGGCCATCACCCAACAGTTCTTGCTGAGCAATGTATTCAAGAGCCATTTGTAGATTATGTAATAACTGGGGAAGGTGAAGAGATTTCTGTAGAATTTTCAAATCAATTAAAAAATGGTTTGAATAAATCAAATTTAATATTTAAAGCTCCAAGCTTAATAGCTAATTTAGATGAAGTTTCTCCAGCCTTAGATTTGGTAGATTTAAATCAATATGTTTCAACATTACAAAGTCACTTAAAAAGAAAATATGGGCCTTTGAAGAATTTAGGTTATATAATAACATCTAGAGGTTGTTCATCAAGATGTAAATTTTGTGGAGTTCATGGAATTTATAATGATGGTAAAAGAGCAGTTTGGAATCCACATAGCCCTAATTTTGTTGATAAACAAATTCAGTATATAAAAAGCCAAATACCTGATCTTGAGAGTATTATAGTTTGGGATGATAATTTTTTTAGAGGTAATAAAAATGATTCGAGATCTAAAGAAGTTTTATCTCTTCTAAAAAATGAAAATTTAAGATTTAACATGGAAGTTAGAGCTACATTTTTAAAAAATAAAGATAATGTCAAATTTTTAAAAGAAAATGGTTGTTTACAGGTGTTTATTGGAGCTGAATCAGGTTCTCAAAATGTTTTAAATTTAATGAGAAAAGGAACTAAGGTTGAAGATTATATCATTGCTGCTGAAAATTGTTTAGAAGAAGATTTACCAATAAGGTTATCTTTTTTTTATGGATATCCTGGTGAAACTCTTTCTGATATTTTAGAAACACAAAAATTTTTAGAAAGATTAAATAGTTATGGTCCAGAAGTTTCAGTAAGTGGACCTAAAATGTATAGGCCTGTTCCAGGAACGGAAGGATATATTGAAGCTATCCAACATGGATTTAAACCACCAAAAAATACTGAAGATTGGGCTAAAATTAATAGTAATACTAATCCAACATTATTACCATGGTTAGTAGAAGAAGCAACTAAATTAGGAGTTAATACTAATGACATCTATAAATGGTTAAATATAAGATTAAATAATTAATTTTTACGGCAAAATGAATAAGACTCAAACACTATAACTTTGGGATTTTTGCCCAAGTTTATAAAGAGCAGAGCTAAAATATATAAATTAATTGTTATTAAGATAAGAATACTACTATAAATGCTTGTAACTATAACAGGTAAAAAAAGGTAAAGTTAATTACAATGAGTAATCAACTAATTTTTAATTAAATTCATAAAAGAAAAAAGAGGAATTTTATATTTAATCCTTCCAACATATATTTTATCTTTAGAATCTTTCTCTTTATTATTTTACTATTTATTCAAGAGCTCGCCAAATTTTTTTTTATATTTATTTTCTGGGATAATAATTTGTTTAATGTCTATTAGTGTTTTGTATTTGGAAGAGAAAAGAAAGGAACTCCAACAGGTGTGAATTTTAAAAACACATTTTAACAACAACGAATTGTTTATAAACTATTAAAACATTTTCTTTTTATGGAAGAGTACGATTTTATTATTGTTGGAGGTGGTTGCGCAGGGTATCCGGCAGCAGTTTATGCTTCAAGATATAACATGAAAACTTTAGTGATTACTAAAGAACGCGGAGGGCTTATTACAACAACTCATTTGGTTGAGAATTATCCCGGATTTACTTCTCTTACTGGTCCTGAACTTGCACAGCATTTAGAAGATCACGTGAAAGCAAATAATGTTCCCATTGAGGATGATATTGTATCAGAAATTAGAAAGGAAGGAAAATATTTTATTGTAAAAACTGCAATCCAAGAAAAAGAGTTTAAAGCAAAAACTATTCTTTTAGCAACAGGTTCTCATCATAAACATCTAGGCTTGGAATCTGAGGAGAAATTTCAAGGAAAAGGAGTTTCATATTGTGCAACTTGTGACGGAATGTTTTTTAAAGAAAAGCAAGTCGCTATTGTTGGCGGGGGAGATAGTGCAGCTAAAGAAGCAATGGTTTTAGCGCAGAATTCCTCAAAAGTTTATATGCTAGTAAGAAGCAAATTAAGGGCTGAGCCTATAAATGTTGACAGAATTGAAAATAATCCCAAAATTGAAATTATTTATGGAGTTAATGTTAAGGAAATTCTGGGAGAGAAAAATGTTGAGAGGGTTCTGCTTGATAACGGAAAAGAACTCAATGTTTCGGCAGTTTTTGTCTCAATTGGTATGGTTCCACAAAGCGAACTAGCAGAGAGTTTGGGTGTTGAACTTAATGATTCCAAAGAAGTAATTATTAATAGAGAATCAAAGACAAACGTTCCAGGAATTTTTGCTGCAGGAGATGTTACAAATACTACGTGGAAACAAGCAATTATTAGTGCTGGAGAGGGTTCTTTTGCAGCCGAGAGTGCTCACGATTATATTTCTAAAAATTTTTAGTTTTTTATTTTAGGATAAATTTTTAAAATTTGGGATAAGTTCGGTAGGTTTATAAATTATTAGATATAGTTTTTTCTAAATGGTTGGAAGATGGTTAGGATTGCAGTAATTTCAGATATTCATGGAAATTTGCCTGCTTTGGAGGCAGTTTTAAAAGACATTGATTCTTTTGGAGGGATTGAACAAATAATCTCTTTAGGGGATAATGTAGGCTATGGTCCATATCCCAATGAAGTTTTAGATTTATTAAGGAGTAGGAAGGTTAAATCTGTTAAAGGTAATCACGATGCCGCACTTTTTGATGGAGAGCTTGTTAGCAGATTTAATAAAGGTGCAGAGAGAGCTATAGATTGGACAAATGACCAATTATTTGCTGGTGGAGATCAAACAAATGCCGAGTATTTGGAGTCTAGTCCGGCCAGAGAAATTGAGGGAAAATTATTATTTACTCATGCCCATCCCAATATAAGATTAGGTGAAAAATTCAAATATGTTAATTTTCATTATCCGCGGAGAAAAGAGAATTCTTCTGATGAGGTTGAATTTTGTATTCAAAAACAGGATGAGGGGATTTTTGATAGTTTTTCTCAAGATGTTTGTTTTGTGGGGCACACACACATTTCAGGCATTTTATTTTCTGAAGAAGATTATCCAGATTTTTTTAACTATTCAAAGCAGGAAGTTCCTATAAAAGTTGGTGCAAGCAGGAGAGCCATAATTAATCCCGGAAGCGTGGGGCAACCAAGAGAACCTTCAGAAGTGATTTTATGGGGCACGAGTTCTATTGACGAGATACAAGCTTCAAGAATTTCAAGATATGCGAAATATGGCATATATGATACACAAGAGTGTTTATTTCATCCAAGAGCAGTTCCTTATGATAATTTTGCTACTGCTACTCAGATTTTAAATTTAGGGTTTTCTTTTTCTTCAGCAATAAGACTGATTAGTTTTTATGATTGGGATAAATTTTGTGAAGAATATGATGGGGTTGTAAGAAAAGAAGAAATTCGTGTGGCATAAAACTTTATAAATAACCTTACACTTTTTTATATTAAGATGTTCTACAAAGTACAACTTAGAGATTATGTGGATCTAGCTCCTGAGCTGTTTGGACTAGACCTGAATGAGGCAATTAAAGAGCAGATTATTAGGGATTATTCTGACAAGACTGCAGAAGATTTTGGTCTTGTTATCAGTATTTTGAGTGTTGATAGCGTGGGTGACGGGTTTAAATTACCTGAAGATGCATCAAGACATTATGTTGTTGATTTTACAGTTATTGCATATAAACCTGAACTTCACGAGGTTGTGAAAGCTGATGTTTCATCAATTACAAATTTCGGAGTTTTCTTAAATCTTGGAGTTATTGATGGGCTTGTTCACTTGACTCAGACTATGGCTGACCAGGTTTCTTTTAGTCAAGCTGGAAGTATACAAGGAGCTCAGACTGGGCAGAATTTGAAAGTTGGCGATAAAGTTAAAGCAAGTATTGTTGCTGTATCTTTTAAAGATATTAGAAATGTTAAAGTTGGTTTAACAATGAGACAGCCAGGTCTTGGAGCATTAGATTGGCTTGCGGAGGCAAAGGAGTAAAATGGCAGAGAAAACAAAAGTATGCAAGGAGTGTGGTGGGCTGACTACTGGGGACAAATGTCCTATTTGTGGCAATAAGCAATTTTTGGATAAATATAAAGGTAAAACTATAATTTTTGACAAGGAATCTGTTGTTGCAGAAAAGCTTGGCAAAGATAAAGAAGGTTCCTATGCTCTTCGATATTAAATCTAATTTTTGTAAGTTTAAATCTTCTGAAGTAAAAAATTTTTTAGAGAGTTTAAACGCATATTATGGAGCAGATATCGAAGCCTTGAAAAAGTTTGATTTTTATGTTAATAATTCTGGGAAAGTGTATATTACTTCAGTTCCGGAAAAGGATTTAACTATTACTAAAAGAGTTTGTGGCCTCGGACTTTATTTTGCAACTATTCATGATGGTGGAAGAATAAGGCTCAGTGTTGAGGGTTGCAGTTTAGTTGAACCTAAGAAGAATTATATTATTTTAAATGAAAAAGGTTTTAAAGCTTTTATTTGCGCAGAAGATTTGTTTGAAGATGAAATTGAAGAGACAAATTTTGAGGGAAATACTCCTTTTATTATGGTGATTTATGCTGGCGAGAGAATTGGAATTGTTTCAAAGAAGGAGAGTAGTTATATAAATTATCTTCCAAAATCTCGAAAGCTGGATTATAATAAGGTATTTTAAAATGAAAACAAAAGAGAGAAAAAGTTTGCAGAAGAATTTAGCGAGAGAAAATATTGGTTATTTTTTTTCTCTTTTAGAAAAGGGTGATTCGGAGTATAAAAAAGATTATGTTTTAGAGATTAAAAAATTGTCTGAGGCCTTTAATATTAGGCTTTCTCGAGATGAGAAGTTAAAATTTTGTAAAAAATGTTTAGTGCCATGGAATGTTAAAACCAGGGAAATTCGTTTAATTGGTGGTTTTAAAGAGTATATTTGTCGTGAGTGCGGTTTTAGTAGACGATTTAAATTTAAAGATTAGGGATATTATTAAACTTATCCTCTTCTAAGGTAACATTTAACATCAGAATTTAATTTTTTTACCATAATATCTATCTCTTCTTCTGAGAGATGCTTTTTTTCAAAAAAGTCGTGAACGCTTAAACCCTCATCTACTACTTCTGTTTCGAAATTCATTTTTTCAAGATTTCTACGAAGAATAGGGAAAGCATTTAGAACCTCGATAAATTCATGCTCTGTGGAAATGAGTCTTCCAAATGCCATAAAAGTTTCAAAAACTTAATCTTAATATAATTTATGTTTAAATTTTTCAAGTTACATAATTGATATCCATTTCCCATAATTGCTAGATTTTTAATGAAAAATGATAAAATTTTTTTACCAGTTTATAAAGCTGTAGTGATGATTATGTGAAATTCACACCTACAATATATTGGGAGGTTTTTTATAAACTGATACTAAGTATTGTGTTTTTTCTAAAAAATTGCTATCAGTATTGTTACTTAGATAAGTGGTATGAAAAATATAAATAGATAAAACCGAAAAACTTATTTTAGCACAAGATTTGGTATGGAATTTGGTTTCGTGCCCCCATATCTTGTAGGAGACCAAAAAATGAATGAAATTCAAAAAATAGTAAAAAGAAACGGTATTTTAGAAAATTTTGACGAATCAAGGATTTTTAGGGCGATTGAAAAAGCCTTTGATGCCACAGGTGTTGAGATTTCTCCGATAAGGATTGAACAATTAACTAAAGAAATTTTAAAGGATTTAACTTATGAAGGAAAATTTCCAACGATTGAAGAAATTCAGGACTTTGTTGAGAAAGAATTATTTAAGAGAGGTTATTTTAAAGTTGCAAGAGCTTATATTGCATATAGGGAGAAAAGAGCAATATTAAGGGATGATAGAAATGCTTATGTTGATTCTGTTACTTCAGTTTCTGAGTATGTTGGTCGGGAGGATTGGAGAATTAATGCTAATGCAAATCAAGGTTATTCTCTTGGTGGAATGATTTTAAATACAGCAGGAAAAATTACTGCGAATTTCTGGTTAAAACATGTTTATCCAAGGGAAGTAGGAAAAGCACACTTGAACGGAGATTATCACATTCACGATTTGGATATGCTTTCAGGATATTGTGCAGGATGGAGTCTTAGAACTTTATTAAATGAGGGATTTAACGGAGTTCCAAACAAAACTGAGAGTTTGCCACCAAAACATTTTTCAACTGCTTTAATGCAGATGGTAAATTTTTTGGGAACTCTTCAGAATGAATGGGCAGGCGCCCAAGCTTTTAGTAGTTTTGACACATATTTAGCACCTTATGTATATAGAGATGAATTAACTTATAGAGAAGTTAAACAATACATTCAACAATTTATTTTTAATTTGAATACACCGAGTAGATGGGGCTCACAAACTCCATTTACAAACTTGACTCTTGATTGGGTAGTTCCAAAAGATTTAGCAGACCAAGTTCCAATGGCTGGAGATGGTCCATTATTAAAAGACGAGCCAGAAAAAACTTACAAAGATTTTACAAAAGAGATGGCTATGATTAATAGAGCTTATCTTGAAGTTATGTCTGAGGGAGACTCGAAAGGAAGAATTTTCACATTCCCTATTCCAACTTATAACATTACAGAAGATTTTGATTGGGATGGAGAAAATACTGATCTTTTATTTGAGATGACTGCAAAATATGGTTTACCTTATTTTCAAAATTTTATTGGGTCTCAATTTAAATTAGATGAAGAAGGAAATAGAGTAAGAAATGAAGATGCTTATACTCCTGGGGCTGTTAGGTCAATGTGTTGTAGACTTCAGCTTGATTTAAACGAACTTCTAAAAAGAGGAAATGGTTTATTTGGTTCAGCTGAAATGACAGGTTCAATTGGTGTTGTTACAATTAATGCTGCAAGATTAGGATATCTTTACAAAGGAGATAAGATTGAGTTATACAAAGCTTTAGCAAGACTTATGGATTTAGCAAAAGATTCTCTTGAAATTAAAAGAAAGACTATTTTGAGATATATGGATAGAGGACTTTATCCTTTTACTAAAAGATATCTTGGTCATTTAAGAAATCATTTTTCAACTATTGGAATTAATGGTTTGAATGAAATGGTTAGAAATTTTACTAATGATATGGAAGATATGTCAACTGAGAATGGGATGTATTTTGCTAAGGAATTTCTTGATTTTATGAGGGAGAGAATTAAAGGTTATCAAAATGAGACAGGAAATCTTTTCAATTTAGAAGCAACACCTGCAGAAGGTACAACTTATAGATTTGCAAGAGAGGATAGAAAAAGGTACCAAGACATTATTCAGGCTGGTTATGGTGAGAATATTTACTATACAAATTCCTCTCAGCTTCCTGTAGGATTTACTGATGATCCTTTCGAAGCGCTTGAATTGCAAGATGAAATTCAGTGTAAGTATACTGGTGGAACAGTTCTTCATTTATATCTTGGAGAGAGAGTTGGTTCGAGTCAGAGTTGTAAAGATTTAGTGAAAACTGTTCTTTCAAATTATAGATTGCCTTATATTACTGTAACTCCAACATTTAGTGTTTGTCCTCAGCATGGTTATCTTGTAGGTGAGCAAGTTTTCTGTCCTAAATGTGATGAAGATTTAATGAAATCTCACGGGGTTGCAAGTGTTAAAGAATTAGCTGCAGAGGATAGGCAAGCTTGTGAAGTTTGGACAAGAGTTATGGGTTATCATAGGCCGATGTCTCAGTTTAATATTGGTAAGAAAGGAGAATTTATGGAGAGAACATATTTCAAAACAAGTAAATGTTCAAGTTTAGAAAAAGACAAAATTGAAAATGAATCACATACACAAGGCGGAGTTCGAATTTAACGGAAAAAAATTTGAATTGAATTCAATTTTTTCGGGAATGCAAAGATTTACAACAATAGATTTTCCTAAAAAAACTGCAATTACTTTATTTACTGGTGGTTGTAATTTTAGGTGTGTTTATTGTCACAATCCTGATTTAGTTTTTCCTGAAAGAATTAAATACCTTGATACAAAAGAAATTGTGAACTTTCTGATAAAGCGAAGAAACTTAATTGAAGGAGTTGTAGTTTGTGGTGGAGAACCGTCAATTCATGCAAATTTAATTAAGTGGATTAGATTTTTAAAAGAGTTAGGTTATAAAGTAAAACTTGATACTAATGCAACAAATAAGAAATTAATTAATCAAGTAATTGAAGAGAAATTAGTTGATTATTTTGCGATTGATTATAAAGCTTCTTTAGAAAATTATGAAAAGATAGTTGCAAGAAAAGTTGATACAAAAACAATTTTTGAAAATATTAAAACAATAGTTGATTCGGGAATTGAATATGAGATTCGAACTACTATTCATAATGCATTTTTTTCAAAGGAAGATATTACTCAAATGATTATGGAATTGAAATCAATTGGAGTTGAGAATTATTTTTTACAATCGTATAAACAGCCAGAAGAAACTGTTGGTAACATTACAGAAAATGGAATTGGGTCCACAGAATTAATTCAAGGTTTTAATGGAGTTTTAACTGAAAAGTTTTCTAAAACTGGTTTGAGGAATGTTGATTAGTAGCTTTTGCGCCTACATTTTTATTAAATCGATAGTTTTATATAGTTTGTAGTCATAAGTATATTATGAAAATTGAAACTCAAATTAAAGAGGGTGTTGAGTATTATTATCTTAAACATTCTATTCGAAAAGGCAAAAAAGTAATTTCTAAAAGAAAATATCTTGGAACTTTAATACCAAATAATTTAGATGAAATTAAACATGATTTTTATTTAGAGTTGAATAAAGATTTATTTGAAAAATTAGATTTAATTAAAGAAAATCACCAAAAGGAATGGGCCAAATTACCTCAAACAGTTAAAGAAAAAGAATTAAAAGAGATTGCTGTTGCTTTCACATACAATACAAATGCAATTGAGGGTTCTAAAATCACTTTATTTGAGACAAGAGAAATCATTTTAGAAAAACATGCGCCAGCAAAAGCATTAAATGAAATTGAAGAAACAAAAAACCATGCAAAAGTATTTTTAGAAGCTTTGAATTTGAAACAAGATTTAGATGAAAAATTAATTTTAAAATGGCATTTAGATATTTTTAAAGATTCAAAAGAAGATATTGCTGGAGAATTTAGGGATTATTTAGTGAGAGTAGGTTCATATTTAGCTCCACATCCAGAAGACATGAAGGAAATGTTAAAAGAGTTTTTTAAGTTTGCAAAAAAGAAACATTTGCATCCAGTAGAATTTGCCGGAAGATTGCATTATTTATTTGAAAAAATTCATCCATTTGGTGATGGAAATGGGAGGATTGGAAGATTATTAATGAATTATATTTTATGGCAAAATGGTTATCCTATGATAATTATTGAATATAAAAATAGAAAAAGTTATTACAAAGCATTTGATAGGGATGAACAAGGTTTTGCAGATTATTTTATTAAAAGATATATTAAGATTCATGAAAAAAGGCTTTAATTTTTTTCAGCAATTTTTTTTAAGGAATCGAGTGCTTTTTTAGGATTCTCACTAGAGGAAATAAAAGAACCAACACTTAAAATATTTGCTCCCGCATCAAAAATCTCTTTAGCGTTTTTATCATTAATTCCACCATCAAGTTGGATGTTTAATTTTGGGTATTTTTTTCTAACTTCTTTTACTTTTTCAAGAACGGATTTTAGAAATAATTGTTTTTCTTTCCCCGGATTTACACTCATAAGCATAACACCATCAATTTCATTAACAACAGGTTTTATAGTATCAATTGAAGTTGTTGGATTTAAAACAATGTATGCAATAATTTTATTTTTTTTCAGCAGGGAAATACATTTTTTTAGTTCTGTTGGCGTTAAAAAAACTTCAGGATGAATATGAACTTTTGTAATTCCTAATTCAATTATTTTTTTTGCATATTTGCATGGATTATATGACATTAAATGAATTTCGAAAGTGTTATTTGGATACTCTTTTATTTTTTCAAAAGTTTCAAAATCAATAGATTTGTTTTCGGTGAATTTTCCATCCATAAAATCGAGATGAAGTCTTTTTGAAAGAGAAGATAAAATGGTTAGTTTTCTCTCAAAAGTTTTTTCATCTATTGCAAAAATGGTTGGGACAATTCGTTTCATAATACCTTTTTGTTTTTTTAATTTAAAAGTTTTTGCAGTAATTGAAAAGGTTTATAAAATTTGCAATTTAATAATTATTATGGTAATGGATTTAAGAATAATTGCTGCAATTTCTCAAAATGGAGTTCTTGGATGGGGAAATGATATTCCCTGGCAGAAGTTAAGAAAAAGAGGCAATGATTGGGATAGGTTTGCTAATGAGGATTTTCGGAGGTTTAAAGATTTAACGGGAGGACATAATGTTTTTATGGGTAGAAAAACTTGGGATTCTCTGCCTGATAAACCTTTGCGTGGTAGGACAAATTATGTTGTTTCAAGAAGTATGGAGGCTCCAGAAAGTGAGAATGTAAAATTTTTTAGAAGTATTGATGATATGGTAGATTATTGTCAAACTTCAGGGGGTATTGGGTATAATATGGGTGGAGGTCAATTATACTCTGCTTTCATTAATAATCCTTTAGTTTCTACTCTTGAAATTACTAGAATTTTACAAGAATTTGAAGGAGATACTTTTTTCCCGGAAATTGATGAAGAAATTTGGGAGTTAAATAAGGCCTGGGAAGTTAAATATTCGGATAATTTGTCCGCAGTTTATGAGACTTGGGTTAGAAAATAAAAATCCAAAACTACTTAAATTCTAAAATTCATAAAATTATATGTTGCAAGAGAATTATATCCTCCATAAGAAAAAAATTGGAGATTTACAGGTTAGTGAATTGAGGTATAATTTCGAAGTAAAACGAACTTTAAAGCCTACGAAATATATTAGAATAATTTATCATCATAGTGAAAATAGGAAGAACATTAAGGACATTTTTGATTTACATTATTATAGGTATAGGTGGGCATGTATTGGATATCATTTTGTAATTGATAAAAAAGGAAAAATTTACGAGACTAGAAATTTAGATATTGCGGGGTCTCACACTCATGGTTTTAATCAAAATTCTATTGGTGTTTGTTTGATTGGGAATTTCGATAAAGAAAAACCAACAGGTGCTCAATTTGAGTCTTTTGTGAAACTTGTTAAAACTTTAAATTCGGAGTTTGAGATTAAAGAAACAATAGGTCATTCTCAGGCAGTTTACAAGCAGTTGAAGCATTATTTTTGGAAACTTAATCTTCCAGATTTTAATCCTTTTGAGTTTGAGGATACAGGAGATTATTATAATTTTATTAGAAATACAAATAATAAGATTTTGAGATTTGATGCAGGAATTAGAACACAAGATAAGATAAAACTTCTAAAAACTTGTCCGGGTTTTTGGTTTTATAAGGCTTTAAAGTAGTTAATTAATTTTATAAGCGAGAAGATTTGAGAATTTATAATGGATAAAGAAAAAATTAAAGCTTATATTAGCAAATATAAGGATTCATATTCAAAAGAAGCAATTAGTAAACAATTGATTGCAAGCGGTGCAACTCAAGAAGAGATTGATTCTGTCTGGAATAAGGGGGCGCCAGTTTCATCGGACCCTGAAACTGCTCAAAGTCCAACTCAACAACCTGAAGTTTCTTCTTCAAGTTCAAAACATTCTCCGGCTCCTCTAGTTTGGGGACTTCTGGGGTTTTTCATTCCTGTTTTAGGTTTTATTTTTGCAATTATTGCAATTGTTAAAGGTTCTAAAGCAAGAAAAATTGATAAAACAGATGGTTATGCTCTAGCTGGAAAAATCTTAGGTTGGGTTACAGTTATTTTGTATTTATTAAGTATTGGTTTTACTATTTTTGTTATGCCAATGATGTATGAGAATGCGCAGAATTCTTTGCTAGAGGATATTAATACACAAGTTTCGGTTGGTGCAACTGGAGGAGATTTAACGGTTGATAGGGTAGAGGGTGCTTCTGCTGGTTCGAGTTCAAATCTTTATATTAACAATCCGGGTTCAAGTGTCGAAGTTACTTCTTTAACATTATCTGTTGGGGCAGAAGAAGTTTGTTCAATAACTAGCCCCATTGAAGTTTCAAATGGATTAAATGCTTATTTAGTTCCATGTTCAGAAGATATTAGTCCTGGAGATAAAGTTGAAGTTTTGCTTCAAACTGAAAGAGATATAGTAGAACTAACTAAAACAGTTAGATAATTTATATTAGAATTTATTTTAAATTTTAAATTTTTCCAACTAAATCTAAACCAGGTTTTAAAGTTTCATCTCCTTTTTTCCATTTAGCTGGACATGCAAGACCTGGATTTTCTTTAGCAAAAATTAAGGCTTCAATTTTTCGAATTAGTTCTTCAGCATTTCTTCCAATTGGTTCGTCTGTAATCTCGATTGCTTTGATTAGACCTTCAGGATCAATTACAAATGTTGCTCTATCTGCTACTCCCTCTTCATTACGTAAAACTTCATAAGCATTGGAAATTTTATGTGTTGGATCAGCTAGCATTGGAAATTCAATTTTTTTAATACTTGGAGAATCAGCATGCCATGCTGCGTGAACAAAGTGTGTATCAGTTGAAACAGATAAAACTTCTACATTCATCTCTTTAAGTTTTTTATAGTTTTCTGCCATATCTTCTAATTCTGTTGGACAAACAAATGTAAAGTCTGCAGGATAGAAGAATAGAACTACAAATTTTCCTTTATAGTCTTCAAGACTAACTTCTTTGAACTCATGATTATGAAATGCCTGAGTTTTAAATGTTGGCGCTATTGTATTTAATTTTACCATATGTTGTTTTATATTTTGTACTTTATAAATATTATTTTTAAGTGTGCATTTTTTTGTTTATTTCACAAGTTTTAGAATAAAGCTTTTAAATGGATTATATTTACTATTTTAGTATGGTTTACATGATACCTGATGTTAAACATAAGGAAGTGATGGATGGGTTTTCAGATTTGCATTCAGAATTATATTATTTACGGGTGCTTGGAGATTCTCAGAAGAAAAAATTTTTGGGACTTTTGGCTCAGGATTTATTTGAACAAGCAGAAAATGATTCAGGAAATAATCGGCCAAGATTATCTTCAATATTATTTGATACTTCTAGTTGGGTTAACTCTGCTGTTGCTGAAATGGAGGAAGTTGAAGAGAAGAGTTTTTCTCATAACTTTTATAGTTCTCCAGAAGGGTTTGTTAGGGCTTTTGGTAATCAACTATATACGACAGTTTTAATTGGTTTAGGAGCAATTTCTACTTCTCTACCTCGGAATGGAATTGGTTTATCAAAATATTTTTTAGGTAATGCAAAAGCAAGCTTATCTGAGGCATGTGATTTATGTTCTAGAAAAACCAAAGTATATCTTGGTTCTGAGAGAGATACTATTTAAACAATTCTTTTAAATTTTTTTTCTAAATCACTAAAAGTATATCTTAAAAT
>CAZLRR010000012.1:23644-34095 GCA_964562045.1 uncultured Methanosarcinales archaeon | reverse complement strand
TTTACTTATTTTAAAACTTTAATTACTACTCAAATTGACTTTCTGGACAAAGCCGCCTTTAAGTAAACTTTATAAAGAATTTCTTATTAGTTTATATTATCAGTACTCTGCTGTACTATAACTCTCGTTATAGGAGGAGACAAAAATATGGATTTAAAGTCTATAAATGAAAAAATAAAGGAACTTAGAAAAAATTCTAAAGATAGAAAATTTACTCAGACTTTTGATTGTATTGTAAATCTACAAAATCTTGATCTTAGGAAACCTGAGCACAAGGTTGATGTAGGTGTTTCTATTTATACTCCAATTAAGGGGCCAAGTAAATTGAAATTTTGTGCAATCATTGATCATAGTATTAGCGGTGCTGAAAAAATTGTAGATAAGGTTCTATATGCTGAGGATTTGGCAGCAATGAAAGGTGATATGAAAGAAATTAGAAAAATCACTCATGGTTATGACAAATTCCTTGTTCAGGCAAACCTTATGCCGCAATTTGCGCAGGTTCTGGGTAGATATTTGGGACCAATGAACAAAATGCCTTCACCAAAATTGGGGATGGTTATTACGCCAAAAACTGATTTGAAGGCTCTTGTTGAAAAAATTGGTAAAACCGTTCACCTACAAACCAGAAAAGGTTTAGTTCTTCAGTTTTCTGTTGGTTCTGAAAAAGAATCAGATGAAAACATTGCTAAAAACATTATGGTAGTTTATGATGCCTTATTGCATGCTTTACCTGGTCAGAAAAACAATATTAAAAATATTGGTTTAAAATTGACTATGAGCAAACTGGAGGTGCTGGAATAAAAATGGTAGTTGCAAAAGATTACAAATCAAAAATTTCTTCAAGAAATGTTGAGTTTGCTAACAGAATTAGAGATTTGGCAAAACAATATTCAATTGTTGGGATTGTTGATGTAACTTCGCTGCCTGCTCCGCAGTTTCAGAGAATTCGTGCATCATTAAACAAAACAGCAAAAGTACTGATTGTTAAGAAGAACTTAATTAAGTTGGTTTTAGATGAATTGGAAAAGACACACAAAGGAATTTCAGCTCTTGCTGAAAAAGCTGGAGGTGTTGTTGGTTTAGTATTTACTAACGATAATCCGTTTAGTTTATATAAAACAGTAAAAAAGAATAAGTCTTCTGCTCCTGCAAAACCAGGAAATATTGCTCCGAGCGACATTGTTGTTCCAGCAGGACCTACAAGTTTTGCTCCCGGCCCAATTATTGGTGAACTGGGTGCTTTTAAAATTAAAGCGGGAATTAATGCAGGTAAGGTTGAAATTAAAGAAGATTCCTTAGTTGCAAAAGAAGGAGATGTTATTAATGCTGCTCTTGCTGGAATTTTAACAAGACTTGGTATTGAGCCAATGGAAGTTGGGTTGAATATTAAGGCTGTTTATGAAGGCGGGCTTATTTACGATAAAAATACTCTTGATGTTGATGAAGAAGCAATTCTTGCTGATATTAGAAATGAGGCGCTGAGGTGTTTCAATCTTGCATATGGTTTGAATTATGTTACTAAAGATAATGTTGAACTATTTGTTGGAGAAGCTTCAAGAGATGCATTAGGACTTGGAATTGGAATTGCATATCCTGCTGCTGAAACAATTAAACAATTAGTTTCAAAAGCAAATGTTCAAGGTACTGGTCTGGCTGTAAGTCTTCCAGAAGATGTAAGGCCCGAGGGTATTGCGATACCATCCCAAGCTGCTGGCTCTGCGCCAGTTGCAGCAGATAATTCTGCTGCTAATGAAGTAAAAGAGGAAAAAAAGGAAGAAGAGCCTGCTGATGCAGCAGCAGGTCTTGGCTTCTTATTTTAAAATTATAAAAATGGAATACATTTATGCAGTTATGCTTTTGAATAAAGCTGGAAAAGAAATTACTGAAGCAAATGTGGCAGCAGTTTTAAAAGCTGCTGGTGTTGACGCTGATGCAGCAAAAGTTAAATCTTTAATTGCTGCTCTTGATGGAGTTGACATTGAGAAAGTTATTGCTGAGAGCTCAGTTGCTGCTGTTGCGGCTCCTGCTGCTAGTGCAGCTCCTGCTGGTGCAGCTCCTGCTGCTGAAAAGAAAGAAGAAAAGAAAGAAGAGGCTCCTGCTGCTGATGCGGCTGCTGGTCTTGGATCTCTTTTCTAAAGTCTTTTTTTATTAATAACTTTATATATAACTAATTGACAAATGGAAACAGAGGCAATTCGTGAGGAATTGAATAAGGTTCGTGAAGATATTCGTAAATTCAAAAAAGATTTTATGAATAAACGAACGGAAAAAGAAGATCACTTTTCTAAAGGTGATGCCCTTACAAAGGAGATTGAGGCTTTAATGACAGAAATTAAAGGTATTGAGGGTGAAACACACCTTGATAAAATTAACGAAGATCTTGAGAAAAGAAAAGCAGAATATAATGAATTGAAAAGTTCTATTGAGGCTCTAGAAAATGATTTTCATCAGATGAAGAATTCATTGAGAAAATCTGCATCTGAAAAAAGACCTACAAGAAAGACTTCTGCTGAAGTTCTTAAGAAACAGATTAAACAACTTGATTTGAAACTCCAAACCCAGGTTTTATCTTTGGAAAAAGAATCCGAGATTATCAAAAAGATTGCTTCTTTGAAAGAAGAGATTGAAAAATCTACTAGGAATTTTTCTGATGAGCCTGAGGAATTAAGAGAAATCAGAAAAAAAGTTCGGAAATACAAAAAAAAGTTCATTAATGTTGAGAGGTCTATTCGTTCTCTTTACAAAAGAATTCGTTTAGTTAGTAAAGAAAAGAAAAAAAGATACAAGATTATTGATGAATTAAGGGACAAAAAGAAGCAAGAATTTGAAAGCTTTAGACATATTAAGAAGTCATATTCTGAAATGGGTAAAGAGCTAAGGACATTGTATAAAAAAGAAGAAGAACTTTTGTCTCAGCTTGGAGAGTCTCCTGCTCAAAAGAGAAAAGTCGCAGAGAAGAACTTGAAAGCTAAACAGAAAGAATTGGAAGACAATTTGAAAAAAGGAAAGATTTTGACAACAGAAGATTTGTTAGCTTTTCAGAAAAATTAATAAAATTAATATTTTTTTTGTTTTTTCTTAGATAGTTTAAAACAAAATATTTAAATATAATAGAATTCTAAGTATATCATGGGTTTCCTTTTTTGGCTTGCGATTTCTATACTTGTTTTTATATTATATACTATACATACAAGTTATTCGTATCAAGTATTTTTGCATAAAAAAAAGGCTCGGAAAATTTTTTTATTTGATTTTGCCAAAGAAGTTAAAGGGGAAATTGTTGATTATGCTTTCTTTGCGCCTTCACATAAGATTATTTCTAAAAAAGAATATAATACTCGTTCTCAGAGGGATAAAGTGAAATTTTCAAGATGTTATAATGTTGTTAAGTTCCAAACTCCAGACTCGCATTGGGAGTTGTTTTTTCATTTGATTAAAGATGGTGCAATATATAATGAACTTTTAACTATTCGAGTTTTTCCTAAAGAACATAGAATTAAGTCTGAAGGAAATGTTGAGAAATCATATGGTAGAATAAATATCTTTACGAATAATCGTTATTTGACTAATATTTTAGAGGAGAGAGATAGCGGAGATTATTTGAGGTGGCTTATGAGACATAATAGTGATGTGCTTTTAATCTCTCATAATAATTTACATTTTAAGATTTTTATTGTTTCTCATAAATTTACTGTTAAAAGGGCAATTGATATGATTAAAGCACTAAATATTTTGAAGGGCAAAATTTATCGTGAAGAAGTTTTGGAGTATTAGAAATTTAAATATTTGAGTATTAGGATAGATTTATAAATAAGTGATTAAATATTATACTAGAGAGTTTTTCTCTGCGATATAAATCTTTTACAAAAATATTTCTTAGTAAAGATGGTTAAAATTTTAGATGAAATTAAAAAAGAATTACCTACAGAAAAAATTAGTTCTATAGAGTTTGAGGCTGCTAATATTGTTATTTATACAAACAGCAGAGAATTCCTTTTTTCAGGAAGAGCACAAATAAAATCAATTGTTTCAAAGTTTAAAAAAAGAATTGAGCTTAGGGCAGATCAGAAACTTTTAGTTTCTGAAGAAGTTGCAAAGAAAAAAATTAAAGAGATTCTTAAAGATGTTGAAGTTGGAGAGTTTAAATTTGATGAAGCAAGAAGCGTTTTGATTATTGAGGTGGATAATGTTGGTGCTGCAGTTGGCAAAGAGGGAGTTAATCTAAAAGCTATTCAAAAAGCTACTTTTTGGTCTGTTGAAATTAAAAGAATTCCTCCGTTGAGGTCAAAAACGGTAGATGCAATGAGGGCTGTTGAGTTTCAAGAGTCTGCATATCGTAGAAAGTTTTTGAATAAGGTTGGAAATAGGATATATGGCGGTTGGAAAAAAGATAGGATCAAAGGCTGGGCAAGAGTTACTCTTCTTGGTGGGGGAAATCAAGTTGGAAGGTCTTGTGTTTATTTACAGACTCCCGAATCGAGAATCTTGTTTGATTGTGGTATTGATCCGAGTGTCCCTATTGGTGATTTAAATGAGTTTCCTTATCTTGAAGCGCCAGAATTTAAACTTGAAGATGTTGATGCCGTTATTTTATCTCACGCACATCTTGATCATTGTGGTCTTCTTCCTTATTTGTATAAAATTGGTTATAGGGGTCCAATTTATTGTACTCCTCCAACCAGAGATATTATGGCATTGTCACAGTTAGATTTTATCAAAATCATGACGGGAAATTCAGATAAATCTCCAATTTATAAGGCAGAAGACGTGAAAGAAATGCTTAAGCATGTTATTACTTTGGGTTTTGGGGAAGTAACA
This sequence comes from uncultured Methanosarcinales archaeon, assembly GCA_964562045.1. Lineage (GTDB taxonomy): Archaea > Nanobdellota > Nanobdellia > Woesearchaeales > UBA583 > UBA583. The sequence goes on along the minus strand of CAZLRR010000012.1, from coordinate 29,274 downwards.
GACATTACTCCAGATATAAGATTAACATTTTATAATTCGGGACATATTCTTGGTAGTGCATTTTGTCATTTAAATATCGGTAATGGCAGACATAATTTTATGTACTCCGGAGATTTTAATTTTTCACATAAACAAAGGCTTCTTAATAGGGCGGATCATGTTTTCCCAAGGCTTGAGTCTATGATGATGGAAAATACAAGTACTGGTCCAAAAGATTACTCTTTGTCACGAGAAGATGCTGAGGAAGAATTTTTGAAAATTTTGATTGATGCATATGTGAAGAAAAGCAAGGTGATTATTCCGGTTTTTGGTATTGGAAGATCTCAGGAGATGCTTCTAGTGATTGAGAATTTTATTAGGGAAGGAAGATTGCCGGAAGATATTAAAATTAATGTTGATGGTATGGTGTATGAAGTTACAGCAATACATACTGCATATCCCGAATATTTGAATAGGTATGTAAAGGGAAGAATTCTTAAAGGAGATAATCCGTTTATGATTTCTAATTTTAAGCAGGTTGGTTCAAGACAAGAGAGGGAGGCTATCTGGGAGTCGACAAATTGCGAGATTGTTCTTGCAACTTCTGGTATGATGAATGGTGGTTCTTCTGTTGAGTACTTTAAACATTTTGCTAAGGATGAGAAGAATAAGATTGTGTTTGTAGGTTATCAGGCGCAAGGAACTCTAGGTAGAAGAATTAAGGACGGAGAGAAGGAAATTATGTTTGGGAATTCTGGAAGTGAGGAAGATAAAGTTTCTGTGAAGCTGGAAGTTCATGAAGCTAAAGGAGGATTTTCTGCGCATTCGGATGTTGCTTTGACTAAGAAGTTTTTGTCTCAGTTATCTGTGAAACCAAGAAAGTTGATTTTGAATCATGGGGAGCCAGGAAAAATCTCTTATATGGCTGAGGCTTCTAAGAGAATCATCCCTAATGTGAAACCTTATACGCCAGATAATTTGGAAGCGATTAGGTTACAGTAATTTTTTCTTTTTGGAAGAGTTCTAACTCCCTTTTTAAATGTTGCTATGGCAGTAGTGACACACCATGATAAGCTTTATAAAGCCAAACACGTTCTTTTCTAGTATGCCTGCCGCGAAGGCGGTGTAACATTGGCATTGGGCCTGTAGCTCAGTCCGGTAGAGCACCGCCCTTGCAAGGCGGGGGCCTCGGGTTCAAATCCCGACGGGTCCATTTGAGTGCAGTTCCTTGAACTTAGTTCTTGGAGCGAAGAACGGAGAAAGTCCTTAGGGATTTTTTATGAGGTTGAATGTAGATTAATCCCACAGATTTTCCTACTTAATTCTATTATGTGGATGACTTGGTTTGTGTAGCGATGAAGGGCGTGGTTAGCTGCGATAAGCTCAAGGTAGAGGCATACTCTCGTTGAACTTGAGATTCCCGAATTAGACTTCTAATTTATTCGCTCAGCGAAGGCATCACTCAGGGAACTGAAACATCTTAGTACCTGATGGAAGAGAAATCAAAAGAGATTCGGTTAGTAACGGCGAGTGAAACCCGATTAGATCAAACTGAATCTGTTGTAGTAATACTTCAGAGATGTGGTGTATGGTCCTGTTCGAACCTTTGAAAGTTGCCAAATATTCTGGAAAGTTTAACCTTAGAGGGTGATAGTCCCGTAGGTTGCTTATTCAAAGGTTTTTAAGGAGTGCCAGAGTAGTGTCTTTTGGAAATAAGGCATGAATGTGGGGGTCATTAACCCCCAAATCTAAATATAACACAAGACCGATAGTGCATTAGTACCGTGAGGGAACGTTGAAAAGAAGCCTTAATAGGCTATGAAAAGATCTGAAACATAATAGATATGGGATGTAGCGGCTTTTAGGAGTTGCTACGTACGTTCTGAATAACGGGCCAGGGAGTTTTATTGAATGGCGAGACGAGAGTCGTAGCGAAAGCAATTTGTCGCAAGTTTTGAGGGCAGAGGTGTTAAATGCGCCTTTAGTCATTTAGTAATAACCCGAAACCGGATGATCTATGCCTGAATAGGTTGAAGCGAGGGTAAGACCTCGTGGAGGACCGAAGCGATACAGCGTCTATTTGTTCGTGTAATTTGGGTATAGGGGTGAAAAGCCAATCGAATTCGGTGATAGCTGGTTCCAGTCAAAATTGGCCTTAGTCAAGCCTCGACGGAGAAGGTTATGGGGGTAGAGATACTGATTAGTGTTTTGGGGGGCTACGGCCCTTCATGCATTAGTCAAACTCCGAATCCTATAATTTCGTAGATGTCGGGAAACGGGTTTGCGCGGGGTAAGCTTGCAAACCGTGAGGGGAACAACCCAGACTTCAGTTAAGGTCCCTAAATATTAGTTAAGTGATAACGGGTAAAGGGTGTATGTATTCGAAGACAAAGAGGAGGTTTGCTTAGAAGCAGCAATCCCTTAAAGAGTGCGTAACAGCTCACTCTTCGAGAGTATGTGCCCCGAAGATAATCGGGTCTAAACTAATTACCGATACTGAGGTTCAGCAACATGGTTGCTGTAAGGTAGACTGGTGTGGTGTAAGGGCAGAAGCGAGTCTTGAAGGATTCGTGGACCTTATACCAATAAGAATCCTGGCGGTAGTAGGAGAATAGCGATGTGAGAGTCATCGTGGACGAAAGGGCAAGGGTTCCTTCTCAATGTAAATCAGAGAAGGGTTAGTCACGCCTAACTGTATTCCTAATTGGACATACGGGAAAGGGAAACTGGTTAATACTCCAGTACTTTTTAGGTAGATGTGGTAACACAAGTGCAATTTTGGACGATTTGGGTTAGTTGCTGCCAAGCATGCTTGGTTCAAAGTTTCGAAAACAATGGAGTGCTGTAATGGCGAGAATTTGTTTAAGAGCTGATGTATAATTTGCGACAATACCTGGATTCTTTGAAAACAAAATTGTAAGCGATCCTAAATACGTGTACCCATAACCGGCACAGGTGCCCCTAGGTGAGAAGCCTAAGTCCTGTAAGGGTAATCTTCGTAAGGGAATTCGGCATATTAGCCACTTGTCTTCGGTATAAGTGGTCCCTAAATCATTGAAATTTATTTAGTGTCTTTAGGGTGCAATAACAAAGACGGTCCGACTGTTTAATTAAAACATAGGGAACTGCTAGGTCGTAAGGCTGCGTATAGTTCCTGAAGTCTGCCCACTGCCAGTAACTAAAACCTTTTTTCAAGGAGGCCAAGGTCTGGTAAAGGGCGGGGATAACTATGATCCTCTTAAGGTAGCGAAATGCCTTGCCGTTTAAATGACGGCTTGCATGAATGGCGTAACGAGATTGTCACTGTCCCTACGAAGAACCTTCTGAATACACTTTCCCGGTGCAAAAGTCGGGGACTCCAAGTGGGAAGTAAAGACCCCGTTGAACTTTACTGCAGCCTGCTATTGTGATTAGTTCTTCCATGTAGCAAGGAGCTACGGCACAAGTGAAATACTTGCCGTGGTTGAGCTAATTGCTTATCTCTATATGGGAAACAGTAGTTGGTGGGCAGTTTGGCTGGGGTGGCACCCTGCTGAAAAGATATCAGCAGGGCCCAAAGGTTGACTCAGTTGGTTTAGAAATCCAACGTAGAGTGCAAACGCAAAAGTCAGCTTTATTCTGATTGCCATGATACCAATCGGAATTACGAAAGTATGGGTTATCGATCTCCAATGTGCTTCTTAATGAGGCCTTGGATTGACAGAAAAGTTACCACGGGGATAACAGAGTTGTCGTTGCTGAGAGTTCATATCGACGCAACGGTTTGCTACATCGATGTCGGCTCATCCTATCCTGGCAGTGCAGCAGCTGCCAATGGTGGGGGTGTTCACCCATTAAAAGGGTTCGTGAGCTGGGTTTACAACGCTGTGAGGCAGTTGGTATAATATCTGCTTGGAGTGCATAGAATCTGCGAGAAAGTTACGTTTAGTACGAAAGGAACGGCGTGCCGTGGCCACTGGTCTATCTGTTGTCTATTTAGGCATGCAGAGCAGCTACGCCATCGGAGATAAAGGCTGAAAGCATCTAAGCCTGAAACTCCCCTCTAAAAAAGATTCGTTGCTCGCTCGTAAAAGACGAGTTTGATAGGAACGGGGTGTGCGCATGAAGCTTTTGCGACATGTTTAGCCTGCGTTTACTAAAGAGCATTTGGAAAATCAAGATTACAACTACATTCAACCTCAGAATTCGTTCTGCAACTTAACACTCAATTTAAAAGGCATAAATTTTTTTTAATTATATTAACTATTATTAGCATAATAACTGATTTTAGTATTTTTTATTCGATAACTATTTAAATTCTTTAACTTAGATTTTATTATGAAACAACAAGTTTTATGTATTCATGGTGGAACCACATTCAAAACAAGAGAAGATTATCTTAAGTATTTAAGAAGTAAAACTATTGATTTGGAAAAACATGTTCGTTGGTCAGAAACAATGGAAAATAATCTTAAAGACAAATTTGAGTTTATTTTTCCGAAAATGCCTTTAAAAGAAGATGCAAAATATGAAGATTGGAAAATAATTTTTGAAAAATATTTAGAAGTTGCAAACAAGAAATTAATTCTGATTGGAAACTCTTTGGGCGGAATTTTTCTAGCCAAGTATTTATCTGAAAATAGAATTCAAAAAGAGATTATCTCATTATACTTGGTTGCAGCTCCTTTTGATGATACTTTAGACGCAGAAGATTTGGCAGGAGGATTTGAATTAAATGAAGATATCTCTTTAATTGAAAAGACATGTCAAAAGGTAAATTTATTATATTCAAAAGATGATAATATTGTTCCAATCTCTCACGGAGAAAAATATTTGAAAAAATTATCTAAATCAAAATTTAAAACTTTTTCAGACAAAAACGGACATTTTTTAGTAAGTGATTTTCCAGAAATTGAAAAAATGCTTTTGGAGGATATAAATTAAAATGGAAAAATATTTAGAAGCAACAAATAAATTCTTAGAAAAATGGAAGAAAAAAAAAGAAGTAATTGGGGCCTTAGTTTGTGGGAGTTATGTTACGGGAAATCCTAGTAAACATTCAGATATTGATTTGCATATCATTTTAAGTGAAAATGCAGGTTATAAGGAAAGAGGAAATGAGTATGTTGATGGTTTTTTAGTTGAATATTTTGCAAATCCAATTAGTTCTCATAAAGAATATTTAGAAGAAGAATTAGAAGAAAGAACCAAAGAAACAATTCATATGTTTTTAACTGGAAAAGTTCTTTTTGATAAGGCTGGGAATTTAAGTAAATTTATTTCTGAAGTTAAAAAACTTGATAAAAAACAATTCAAACCAGCAAAAAAAGGTTTTCCTTCTGAAATTAAAAAATATGCATTGTGGGATATGCTTGATGATTTAGAAGGTATATATGAAAAAGGTTCATTTGATTTTTATCATGTTTACTATAATTTCTTAGGAAATGTTTTATGGAATTATTTGGGTTTTTTAGGTTTTCAGGACATTCCTTCTTCAAGAGTCGGAAGCTTTTTCTCTGAGAAAAAAACTCAAGAAAAATATAGAATTCCCGAATTTCCTGACAAAGAATTTGTTAAGCTATACATCAAAGCAATGAAATTAGAAGACAAAGAAAAAATGATGAAAAACTACAAAAAATTAACAAAACATTGCCATAATAAAATGGGATTTA
>CAZLRR010000012.1:15989-23544 GCA_964562045.1 uncultured Methanosarcinales archaeon | reverse complement strand
ATGATGAAAAACTACAAAAAATTAACAAAACATTGCCATAATAAAATGGGATTTAAAGGAATTGATGGCTGGAAAGTTAGAACAAAACTCAAATAAAAAAGCTTAAATAAATTAATTCTAGCAATTTTTCTGCTAGTTCAAGACATTTGAAATTTCAAAAAAAAACAATAAATTTGAGCTAATTTGTTTAAATTCAAGGCGATTGGGGTTAGGGCGTAACTTGTGTACGTCAACACCCCAATCAACGCAGAAGTTGGGCAAATAAGCCAAATTTAATTATAGTCCCAGTGTTCTGTGGCTTCTATTACAAGCTCCTCAATCTCAACAGGCTTATTTAAAATCTCAATCTCGTTAGTCCCAAATCTCAAATAACTCCAAATCGATCTAATCTCATCTCTCTCAAGACTAATAATTTTATTATTAATCTTCAAATCAAGCATATCTGCATCAAACTCACCATAAATAATTACATCAACCATATCCTCAAAATCTGCAACTGTAAACTTATAAGTATCCTTATCATTAAAATAAACTTTATTCAAACCATAAGCAACCTTATAAAATCCGCTAGTCTCAAAAGAAATCTCATTTTTATTCTCAGTCAAAATATTAGTCGGAATCTGAATTTGAACTCTATTATTTCTCAAACTACATCTTGCATTTGTATCAGAGAGAATATAATCATTAACCTTAACCTTTATAGCTTCACCCAATTCATTTGTTTGCTCATGACAAGAAACAACCATATCAACATAAACCTTATCCAGATACTCTTTATCAATATCAAAATTAAATGTTTTCAACCCATTATCTTTATTTTGTCTAACTGCAACAACCTTAAAATCAGAAAAGTCATACTTATTCCAATTAAACAAACTATAGAATGCAGGTTTTTCAATCTCAAAAGAAATATAAAAGCTCTCATTTGCAATCTTTGGAACAACAATTGGAATCTCAGAACCTTTCCCACTAGTTTCAGCAATCAACCTCCCATTAACTCTCACATTAATAATATTTTCCCCACTAAGTTTATCAACATCATAATATACCATATAATAATTCACATCCTCGAAATCAGGATTAGTAATTATCACATTCTTAACATTACTCGTAAAAGGATTAGCCACAAGTCTAAAAGTATTGCCAACATAAATCGTATCATAATCAACTCTTGATCCTAACTCGATATTTGGAAAACTCTCAGTCACCTTTCTTTGTCTCCCTATTGTCGTTTTATTCAAATAAAACAAATACTCTTCAACAATCTCCCCACTTCTAACTATATTGTCTCTATCCTTATTGTCTCTTCTATCGTCTGAATTCAAAAAAACTGCTCCAATTAAAAGAAGCAAAGCCATAACTAAAATTCCAACTCCAATATTTGCTTTTCTATTCATTTTTCCCTCATATCTACACTTCCTGAGTTTAAAGCTTGTTTAAATCTTTCTATTAACTCTAAGATGTCATTTTGCAACTCATCAGCGCACTTTTCTAACTCTGCCTTATTAAAAAATTTATGATACAAATTATCAATATACTTTCTGAAAAGATTTTCTTTGCTACGTCTCTCACTATAATCTAAATCAATATTTCCCCATGCTTTAAGTGAAGCAACACCTTTCACTAGTTTGGTTTTTTTCCCATTTACTACCACTTCTGTTTTCTTCCCCGAAAGTGTAATAACATATGTAACCTTATTTCTAAAATAGTCAGTATAATCCTGTTCTGCTTCAACTACTGCAAAAATTCTCTGCTCGGCAGAATTATTAACTTCATCATAATCTCTCTCATTTATAGTATAGTTTTTAGTTTTCTTCAAATAATCTTTACAAAACAAATAAGTTTGTTGTGGGTCAAAATATCCCTTATAGGTATATTTTTTTTCTTTTTGAAGCAGGTTTGCATCCGCCATTAAATATAACTTTAATATTCTCTTTTTATAAATATTTCCTCTTCGGTAGGTGAGTAAAACTTATAAACATTCTCTTATCAAAAGTTTTTATGGTTGAAAAAAAATCAAAAAAAGAGACTTCAGCATCCGAAATTTCTATTTTCGATAAAGAAATTGCACGGCTTCCACAGGATTTGAAGAACAAAATTCAGGCAAAAAAAGACATTATCTCTGAATTTGTTGAACTTGTAAATAAAAATGCCTCAGGAAAAGATATAGGTTTTTACATAACTCCTGAAATAACCTTCAAAGATAACATGCCCGTTCCAAATTTTGATAAAGTTACTCTCCACTTCTTATTAGATGACTTTGAAAAACCAATTCCAAATTTTGATCCAAAACTTCTTCTTGGAACAGATTTTGACAAATGGCTTAATATTACAAAAACAAAAAACCAATACAATGAAGAAATTGCAACTTACACTTTCAAAAAAGATGAAAACATCAAATTTATTGGGAGTAGTGTTTCAATAATTAGGGAAAATTGTTTCGATGCAATCTATGACGATTTAAAATCCCTTGGTAACTCATTTATTTTTCAAGATAATAGAGGTTTTATTGGTGCCCTAAAATCAATCGACATTCACCGAAACATGCTACTACAAAAATTTGAGAAATATGTTGTAGCTTATGTTGGGGCTGGTTCATGGCTTAGAGGAGAAAAATCAAATGACTTTGACGTCTTTATTGTAATTGACGATACAGATGTTAAAAGGATGCCAAGAATGCAAGTAAAAGACCAACTTACTAAAATTATCTGGCAAATGTCAAGAGAAGTTGCAGCACTTACAGGAATTCAAATCCACATCCAAGTTTACCTTCTAACTGACTTCTGGGACGCGCTAAAAGATGCTCACCCTGTAATGTTTACATTCCTAAGAGATGGAGTTCCATTCTATGATAGAGGAATCTACTCTGCATGGAAAGAACTATTAAAACTTGGAAAAATCAGGCCTTCTGCCGAAGCAATTGATATGCACATGAACGTTGGAACACAACTACTTGACAGAGCAAAGAAAATGTTTGTTGATGTGTTTATGAACGAAGTTTATAACTCTGTATTATCGCCTTCTCAAGCAATGTTAATGCTTAAAGGATTTAGTCCTACAACTCCAAAAGAAACAATCAAAATGTTCAAAGATGTTCTTCTTGAGAAAGAAAAATCAATCACTAAAGCAGAATATGAAACGCTAGAAAAAACAATTAAAAAATTTAAAGAAATTGAACACAATAGAGAAGCAAAACTAACTGGTGCAGAACTTGACAAATTCATTGCTGATGGAGAAAAATTCTTAGAAAAAATCAAGAAAATGTTCGAGAAAATCTCAGAAGATAAAACAAAAGATTCAATCGTTTTCTCATATAATGAGCTATTAAATCAAATCCGTTCTCTTCCTGGATACTCGCAAATCAATGACACAGAACTTTTCAAATTATTCGAAAAAGAATATGTTGATTCGGGTAAACTTCCACCATTTATTAAAAAATCTCTTACAAATTTTCAAAAAGCAAAACAAGACTACGATAAAGGAAAAGCTACAAACACAGAAATAAATAAAGTTCTAAAAGAAGCAAGAAACATCATGGCAGAAATTAAAAACTATCGTGACACAAATTTACTCTCAGAAATCAACGATAAAAAAATTATTCTAAAATACGATGAAAATAAATCTGCAGAACTTTTGAACTCTGATGGAAATATTTATCTATTGGTTTTAGAATCAGGAAAAACTTACAAACTTGACACCGAATTCAAAGAAGAAAAAGTAAATTTCCAAGAAATCCAATCCGGAAAATTAAAAAGTATTGCTCTAAATGCAAAACTTCTAACTGCTTTAGAAAAACTTTTGGGAAACAAAATTATGCTTTAATTTTTTCCTTTTATTCTAGTTTACTCTCAATTACTACTTGTTTTTAATTATAAATATTTTTAAGCTAGAAATATAAAATTCCATATATGTATAAAAAAATAATTGCGGGAATAATATTTATTTTAAGTTTAAATTTGGCATTTGCTGAAACTTGCACAATAGGTGATGCAGAAAACGGATGTAAATTGTTGACAGAAAATTTCAACACATTTAAAATCACAACAGACTCTCAAGACGAAATCAAAAATATAAATTTACGTATTTATGACAAACAAAATCCTACAAATTTCATAACAACAAAAAAATCAACCGATTCAGAATTTGAATTTTTAAATGTTGAACCTTTCACAATTCCTGGAACTTATATTGCAGAAGCTATAGTTACAACAAAGTCCGCAAAAAATATTCCCTTCAAGACAGAATTTGAGTTTGACGATTCAAACCCTAAAAAACCTTTCATTTCAATTCCGGAAGTCTCTACTTCTCCTATTCCAATTAAAGCTGAAACCGAATTTGCGCAAGAAAAAGTTTATGTTGATGAAGTTCAATTAAATTCTAATCAACTTGAACTTGCGGACGGAATTCATATTTTGAATTTTAAAACTATTGATACAATTTCAAATAAAGAATCAGAAATTTTAAAAAAAGTAGTAGCTATAACTTCAAATGGCTGGGAAACAAATAAAGTCTCTGGCGTTCAAATTGATTCGACTCTTCCAGCATATACAATAGAGCAAAACTTTTTAGTTAAAGGAACTACAACTGGAACAGGTTACGTATTTGTTAATGGAATAAAAACTCCTGTAGTAAATGGAGAGTTTGCCAGATTTATTCTTCTTAATGAGGGAGAGAATGAAATCAAAGTTGAAGGGCAAAATACAGACACTAAAACAGTAAACTTTGCAAATTTCAGATTTAAATTTGAATCTTTAGACGTAGACGAAAAAGTTAGAGTCTTTAATACGGACGAAGTATCAATTTCTGGAACTGCAAATTACGATATTCCTTTTGAAGTGTATGTTAATGGAAAATATTCACAACGAGTAACTCCAAGTTCGCAAAGTTTTAGTTTCAATATAAATCTTGAAGAAGGAAAAAACTATCTTTATCTAAAAGGATACAATGGAGAAGAAATAATGAGAATTCTATACTTAGACGAAACCATGCCCGAAGTTGAAGTTCTATCAGAAAAAGTTTCAAAAAATTCAGAATTTGCTTTTAGAGTTCATGACGAATTTGGAGTAGATTTAGATACAATCTCTTTAACGCTAAATGGAGAAAATTATATTTTTGGTGATTTTGAAAAGTCCGGAGATTACTATAAAATTTCTCTAGAAGAATTCGCGGATGATGACTTAAGTTATAGTCTCTTCGCAAAAGATTTAGCTGGTAATGAGAATTCTAAGTCTGGGACATTAACATTTGGAGATGAACAAACTTTTATTGAAAAAATTGAAGGGCAAGGAAACTTTAAACAATTCGGCAAAGAACTTTTCCTAGATGCAAATCGAAACATTGTAACAATTTATCCAACAAAAAGAATTGCTTTTGAGAGCGTTTTGCTTGATGATAAAGACATAACAAGTTACTCAATTGCAGGAAATGGAATAGTTAGTATGGCAATGGATACGAAAAATCCAAAAGGAAATTTGACTTTTACATTCATAGATTCAAATCAGCAGAAATATGTTGAGAAATATGAATATGTTTCAGGCTTTGAAAAACCTATTGTTCAAGTTGATTATATTTCAAATCCGGCAGTTAAAAGTGGAGGAAAGTTTTTTATCTCTGGAAAAGTTGAAGATTCAAATTTCAATTGGGATTCTTTTAGAATAAATGGTGACACAGCTTTTGTTTACGGAGATTATTTTGAAAGCTTTGCAAAAGCAAGTGATTCAGGAAATGTAGTTTTCACAGGAAATGATTTTGAAGGTGCATCTCTGATTTCTCCGAATCTAAACACACAAGAAATTAATAATGTTGAAGTTTTAAATGAGCCTAAATCAAATTATTTAGAAGTTTCAGGGCTTATTTCTGGCGCTTCAAAAGTTAAAGTATCACGAGTTGATGGAGTTTTATATGAAAACGAATATTTTGGTGAAGAATTTAGAATTGCAACAGGAGATAGACAAGGAATTAGGACTTTAGGCTTTGAAGGTTATGATTTGTCTGGAAAAGTTGTTAAAAATTATGATCCAGTTAAAGTTGATACACTTTTACCTGAAATTTATTTCTATGAGATGGAAGGAGATGGAAATGTAAAAGTTGTTGTTGATGGAACTTTAAGTGAGGTTTCAAGTGTTAATTTCTCTAAAGGCGGAGAAGATATAACTTACAATTCTGGTTGTGATTATGTAAAAGTTGGAAAATATGATGAATGTCATTTTGTTGGAAATCTTGCAAATGGAGATATTTTAGACATTGAAGTTATGGATGCAAGCGGGAATCGAGCAAGCAGAAGTTTTACAGTTGGGACAACTCCCTATAATGCTGAACCTGACTACTCAACAAATGTTCCTGAAATTTTCTTTTCTGGAATGGATAAAAACGTTTTACCAGGAAAATATTTTGTGGCAGGACAAGTTAAGAGTGAATCTCCTCTAACAAGTGTTAAAATTGGCTCTCAGAGTTGTGAATTTGACGACTTTAACTTTGTTTGTGGAGTAAATGTAGTTGAGGGAGAAAATACTTTCAAGGTTGATGCAATGGTCTATAATGGTGTGGATGTAAGCAACTCAACCACAATAAATGGTGTTGCACCTCTTAGAAAACCAACACTTACTTTGGTTGCTGGAAACGGAATCTATGAATCTGATGAAGGATATTATTTAACAAAAACAGATTTTGATGTGAATGCAAGTTTACTTGATTCAGGAATTGTTTCAGTTTTAATTGATGACTCTGAAAAACTCGTTGGAGAAAAAGAAGCAGGAAATCATAGAATTCCTATTGATGCAGAAAATGAATTAACTCAAGAACTTCAACTTGTTGATATTTCTTTAAAACAAGAAGATGAATATGGACAAAGTGTTGAATCTGATAAAATTTCTGGTGTTTATAATAAAGTTTTGAGTGCTTTGCTGTGGATTATTTTACAATAAATTTTTTATAAAAATGCTTAAAGCTATTTTTTTTGATATGGATGGGGTAATTTCAAACACACAAAAATATCATATAATTTCTTGGAGAAAAGCTTTTGCAAAATACGGCTTGAAACTAAAAAAACTCGAGGTTGCACTTTTAGAAGGGATGAGTTATGCTGAAACAACAGATTTAGTCTGTGAGAGGTATAACTTGAATCTTAGTTTAAAAGAGAAAAATGAGTTAATAAAATATCGTGAAAAAGTTATGGATAAAGTTTTCAGGCTTAAACTTTTCGACATCAAAAGAGACCTTGACAAGTTAAAACAAAAAGGTTTGAAACTTGCTTTAGTTACGGGTTCAAATAGACATACAATTCATAAAGTTTTAGATGAGAACTTTCCAAACATTTTTGATGAAATTGTAAGTGGAGATGATGTAAAACACGGAAAACCTTCAATTGAACCATATAAAAAAGCTTTTGAGAAATTCAACTTTAAAAAACACGAAGTTTTAGTAGTTGAAAATGCTCCTCTTGGAATTTTGTCTGCTAAAAATTTTGGGCTTACGGTTTTTGCTTTGACAACTACTTTGCCTAAAAAATACTTGTCTGGTGCTGATAAGATTTTTAGAAGTCATAAGAGGTTGTTTA